>CAYHRZ010000223.1:0-8301 GCA_964359125.1 uncultured Klebsiella sp.
GACGAAGTCGGCCGCTTGTTCGGGCGTGAGAACCACCGACTGGTCCTCGCTGGTGACGACGCCCTCGTTGACGATCCACTGCACGCCCGCGAAGGAGACGGTGATCGTCGGGGTCATGTCGGCGTAGAAGTCCAGGGACACACCCGAGAAGATCTCGTAGCTGTACTGGATGAGCTGGGTGCTGTCGGTGGTGTCGACGATCTCGACGAGGCTCTGCGCTGCCCCTTCCAGGACGAAGGGGTCGAAGAACTCCGTGCCGTCCATGTAGAGGGTGCGGTGGTCCAACTCCGTCTCGTACTCGCCGAGGCCGTACTCGCTGAGGTCTACCTTCACGCTGGTGATCGCGTCGAGGGAGGCGTCGAGGGTGAAGATGCCGGTGCCCGGGTCCCCGGTGGCCAGCCACGTGACGTCCTCGGGCCAGGTGAGGTCGGCGAAGCCCTCCATCAGCACCGCCACGCCGCCGTTGGACTCCACGCGGAACTCCACGCCGATCGGACTGCCCTCGGGGATCATCCCGGTGGAAAACTCGATGTTTTCGAAGACACCTGCCTCGTCCTGGAGGCGGACCGGCTGGGTGTCGGAGTCGTAGGCCGCGGCCGGGGCCGCGAGGAGGAGGAGGCTCATGGCGCCGCTACAATAGCCCGCCCAGGGGCTGGTGTGGGGCTAGTGTGGGGCTAGGGACCACACGAGGGCGTGTTCGCCGCGTACCGGGTCGCCCAGGAGGGGGTTCAGCACCGACTCCACGCGCGGGTCGGTGGGCAACTCCCGGAAGGTAATCGCCACCCCGGTGTAGCCGCGTTCCCGGAGCGCAGCGATGTCGGCTTCCAGGTCGTGGAACTCGGGCATGGGCACCGCGCGTCGGTCCGCGACGTTGCCCAGTTTCGTTATTTCGTGTCGCGACAACCACACGCGACCGCTCCGCGCCCACCCGTCGAGCCGCTCGATGGGCACCCCCGACGAGGGCGCTTCGCCCGCGACCTGCATCGCCACGGCCCGCAGTCGTGACTCCTCATTGCTCTCCGCCGCCAGTCCCAGGTCGGCGACGGGGCCGACGATGCCTGCCTCGGCGAGCGCCTCCGGGGACAGCCCCTCCATCGAAGGGAGGCTGACCATCGCCCTCGGCCAGGGCACGAGGTCGTGCGCCACCATGTCGATCGCCGCGAGCGGCACAAGGAGGGCCAGCCAGCGCCACCGCATCGCGAGCGCGGCCATCACCGGGAGGGCGATGCTCGGGATGGCCAGGAATCGCGCGGGGAAGTTGATCGCCTCGGCGTGCTGCGCCATGGTGGCGTTGAGCCAGGCGAAGGGCAGGACCAGTGCGCGCCCGTCGACTTTGACCATGGCCTCGTTCCACCAGATCACGCTGCCCAGCGACAGCGTGATGCCGGCTGCGCTCGCGGCGAGCCAGGGCAGCGCGCGGCGAGGCGCGGCCACCAGTCCCACCACGGCCAGCAGCAGGGTGCCCCACCCGAGGTAGCGCCCCCCGGTGTACGCTCGCTCCTGGCGGTAGTTGTCGCCCGCAGGGGCCACCCGCCACGTGACGAGGTGGTCGAGGTGCGCAGCCGAGCGGCGGTAGCCGTGGACCGTGGCCCCCCCCGGTTCGACCACCTCCGCCGGGGGATCCCCCTCGTAGGTGGTGGAGAAGCTCCGCAGGGTGGGCACGGTCATCCCGATGCCCATGGCCGCGGCCAGCAGGTAGCCGCCCAGCAACTTCACGGAGGGGCGCAGCGTGAGCAACGCCCAGACCGAAACGGCCAGGGCCAAGAACAAGCCGTGGTAAAAACACGACAGTACGCAAGCTCCCAACGTGATCCCCAGCCCAAGGAACCAGCGCCACGAGCGCGTCTGGTGGGCGCGAAGGAGCACGGCGAGGCCGAGGGGGATCCACCACGTCTGGCGGAGTTCGCCCACGCCGACGTGCAGGGTGAAGCCCACGAAGGCGCTGCACTGGGCCAGGGCCCCGGCCGCGTGCGCGCCCAGCCGCGACTCGCTGACCAGGAGGCCGAGCCAGGCGGTGCAGAGACCCACCAGCGTGACGTGCCCGAGCGCGAGGACGTTGGAGAGGGTGGTGGGGTCGAGCGGCAGCAGCACCGCCACCAGCCCATTCAGCGGCTCGATCGGGTACAGTTGCATGCCGTCGGGGAAGTTCACCGCCGTCGTGAGCATGCCCGGGGCGCCGTGGAAGGCCTCGAACCGCATCCACCACAGGTTCCAGAGGTGCTTGACGGTGTCGCTCTCCACGCTGCCCAGGGCGGCGCGGTCCAGGTACCGGACCGTGGGCCAGGTGAGGGCCACCGCCAGCGCAATCGACTGGGCGAGGAGCAGTCCGAAGGTCTTCAAGGCGTGGCTCCGTATCGTGCTCGCCGGGGGGATACCGGGACAGGGTGACGCACGGGGAGAACCACGATCTGCGTTTCATCGACAAGCCCGCAGGGCTCCCGGTGTTCCCACCACACGGCGACCTCGCCGGGGACTGTGTGCTGCGGAGGTACCTCGCCGCATTCGACGTGCCACCGGGCTTTCCACCGGGCTTCGAGGGGGGCATCGCGCACCGCCTCGACACCCTCACCAGCGGCTTCGTGGTGGTGGCCAAGACGCCCGAGGCCCTGGCGACCGTGCGGGGTGAGTGGCCGCAGTTGAGGAAATTCTACCGTTTTCGCAGCGACGGGGCGCTGGGCAACCCGGTCGTGGTGGATGCGCCCATTGCCCACCACCCCCGCCGGGGCGACCGCGTGGTGGTCAAGCGCGAGGTCCGCCGGGGCCACCGGGGGCAGTGGCGCCCGGCGTGGACGCGCATCGTCCCGCTGGGCGAGGGGTGGTTCGAGGCGGAGATTCGCACCGGGGTACTCCACCAGGTCCGCGCGCACGCGGCGTTCGCGGGGGTGCCGCTGGTGTCGGACCCGGTGTACGGCCGGGTAGAGGATGGGGTGGCGGCGTGCCTAGTCCACGTGGCGATCGAGGGGCCACGCTGGTCGTTCCGGCTGCCCGCGCCGCCCGGGCCCCGATAAGCGGCCGCATGGCGTGGTTCGACACCCACGCGGGCAGCGACCCGCACGGATTCCTGGCGAGCCTCGACGCGTCGGTGGAGGCGTCGGGCCTGCGCGACGCCCTCACGGCCTGCGCGGGCCCGGTGGGACTACGCCGCTTCGTCGTACGCGCCGAGCAGCGCGACGGGCGGGTCCGGGTGGTGGGTATCGACGCCCCGCGGTTGCCCCAGGGCGGTGGGCCCCCGTCGCACCTGGACCAGCACGCCACCGCGCTCGAAGCGGCGCTCTCGCGCCTCCGTCACGCGCTGCCGGCCCCGGCCACCTTCCAGCGTGTCGCCATCGGTCTGGTGCGGGATGCCGAGGGTGAGCCGGAAGTCTCGCTGCGCTTCGACCAGGACGGCGACGGATTCGGCGTGTCGGGGCTGCGCTTGCCCTCCGGCCCCTGCGCGCCCATGGAGGATCCCGCCTACCTCAAGTCGCTTGCCTCCTGGACGGCCCGTGTGGACGAGGTCCGCCGGGCCTGGCGCGTCGCGCGCGGCGACTGGGCTTTCGAGAACGGGCAACTCGACGACGGCGAGCGCCACGTCTCTGCGGTCGCCATCGGTACGTGGCACGCGGGCCAGGCCCGGTTCTCGTGGATGCTTGCCGAGCCGGCGGGCGAAGAGGGCCCCTTCGTGGAACCCGACGTGTTCGTCGACCTCGCGGGTGCCACGGAGTTGGCGTGTTTCGCCGCCGCGCGCCTCGGCCTGGTCGGCGTGTTCCAGGGCATGTCGGAGCAGGGGCAGCAGTTCTTTGCGGGGGTGAGGGGCTAGCCTCCGACCTCGCGCAGCACCCACTCGCCGTCCACCCGCACCGACACCACTACCCGCTCGCCGTGCCGCGCGAGGCCCGCCACCTCGGTCGCCCCCAGTCCGATGCAGGTCTGCGGCCCGCCGTCCCAGCAGTACTCGGCCTCGTCGTCGCCCTGCTGCAACCACGCCACCCCGCCGTCCCAGAGCCGAGGGGAGACGTGGCTGAACACCCGGCCACCGCTGTCGAGCCGCCCGGGGGGCGACCACGTCGCGCCGCCGTCGGTGCTCGCCGTCACCAGGAGCGCGGTCTCGCCTTCGTCGATGTCGAGGAAAGCGAGGGTCATCACCCCGTTCTGGATTCCGAGCACTGGGAGGTCCTGCCGGGCGCGCTCGGTGACGCCCAGGCTGCTGAAGATCGGTGTCCACGTCTGCGAGGCTGTCGCGACCCGGTAGAGCTCGACGTGCCGGTTCTCGCGGCCGGTGCTCACCTCGGCGCTCGCCACGAACCCCACGATCGCGTCGTCGCCGTCGACCGCGAGCACGGGGGTGGAGGGGTACACCACGTCGAGGAGGCCGTCGCTGGCGCCCGCCCAGCCGTCGCCGTCGAAGGTCAAAAGGCGCACCGCCCGGTCCTCGGCCGCGCCGTCGACGGCACCGCCGAGGTTGTCGGCCACCGCCAGCCAGGGTTCCCCCGCCGGACTCAGCACCAGGGCCGGTTCGAAACTCGGGTTGACCGCCAAGAGCGGTGCGGGGAGGGCTTCCCAGCCGCTGCCTTGGTCGAGCGAGCACCGCGTCAACCAGGGCATCGTATCGGCGTCGAAAGCGGGCAGTTCCCGCCAGCAGGCCGCGCTCAGGCCGTCGCGGGTGGCGAGTTGCGGGGCCTCGGCGGCCAGGGCGCCGGGGGTCGACAACAACTGGTCGAGGTCGTCGAGCGTGCCTGCGACCACCTCGGAGCGGGTGTTGCCAGTAGAAAAGGCCTGCGCGACCACCCAGTCGCTGCTCGCCACCGGCGCCACGATCCCCGCTGGGCCTGCCCCCTCCACGCCGATCACCCGACCGGTGGCGAAGGGCGAGTCGACCCCGAGCAGCCAGGCCACCGTGGCCGACAGGTCCTCCAGGACCGCGCCGCCCTCGATCACCACGCCCCGCGGCACCCCGGCGCCGAGCAGGAGCATCGGCACCTCGCGACAGCCGGCGCAGCTGTCGCCGTGCTGCCGGTAGTCCTCGTCGTAGCCCAGCCGGTGGCGACCGTGGTCGCCGACCAGGACCAGCGTGGTGGTGTCGCGGAGGCGTTCCTGGGACTGGATCCAGGCCCAGAGGTCCGCTACCGGATCGTCGAGGTCCCGGACGGCGCTGGCGTAGTCGCTGGCGAGCTCACCGTAGTGCCCCATCTGGTCGGGGTGGTGCAGGTTGGCAACCACCAGTCGCGACGGCGACGAGGCCAGAAGCGACTTCACCTCGGCCACGACGTCGGCGTCGGCCACGGCGTTGCCCTCGCTGGGCGCCATCCGGTACTCGGTGCCGTAGTCGGCCCCCAGCCCCGGGTACGTGCTCCGGCCCAGGCCACCGATCAGCGTGGTGTTGCCGAGCAGGGCCACGTGGTCCGGGCCCGCCTCGTACTGGCTCCGCACCAGCTCGAAGAGGGTGGGTAGCGCCGGGAAGTAGGCGCCGCTGGACTCGGTGGGCGGGAAGTTGCCGTAGCCGCTGGGCGCCCCGGTGAGCAGCACGGCGTGGCCCGGGGCGGTGATGGTGGTGCCGAGGTTGTAGGCGGGCAGTACCAGTGTTCCCTCGGGAACCAGCTCGTCGCGAATCCGGGGGAGCAACTCGGCGGTGGACACCCCTCCGGCCGCGTTCGACGTGCCGCTGCCGAAGCTCTCCTCGATGCGCACGCCGTCGAGCACCAGGACCACCACGTGTTCGGCCTCGCCCAGCGAAGGGGTGGTCTCGACCGCGGCGGGCTCGGGCTCGCAGGCGAGGAACAACGCAGGGAGAAACAACGGCCACCTCGGGTGCCGGGCGCGGCGCCGGGCGCTCAGAACGATACCGTCGCCGACTTCCACTCGCTACCCGCGGCCTTCGCCACCACCACCACCTCTCCACCGCCGGCGGCCAGGTCGCGCAGGCCGCTGCTGCCGGTGTCGACACAGCCAGAGACCGCCGCCGCGACCGCCGTGTCGCCGTCGCTACTACCCGGGGACCAGCGGCACACTTCCGCGGTGCCCGCGTCGCCCAGCCGGGCCCAGTACAACACCCCGTCGGCCCACACCGGCTCGACGTGGCTGAACACCTGCTCGCTCCAGTCCAGGCGCAGAGGCACCGACCAGTCGGTGCCGGCCGCCGTGGCGGTGGCGACGTGGACCGTCGTGCCGCCTGTGCCGTAGCTCACCCAGCCGAGCCCCAGTCCGTCGCCCAGCGTGCCCAGCACCGGGCTCTCCATCCGTCGCCAGGTCTGGTCGCCCTGGTCCATGGTGGCCTCGCGGCTCACACAGCTTGCCACCTCGGGGCACTCGGCGGTGGCGGTCCGAAACAGGAGCGAGCCGGTGGTCCCGTCGTACACCGACACGTGGCGGGTGTAGCGCGCGGCGTCGAGGTCCCCGTCCACCGAGGCGTCCGACTCGGCGACCGCCAGCAAGAGCTGAGTGCCGGTCGACAACAACGAGGGGAATCCGGGGAGGATCGCGCCCACCGAGGTGCCGGCCGTCCAGGTCCCGTTGCTCAGCGAGGCCAACTACACGCCCCCGGCGGTCGGCGCGTCGTCGTGCTCGCGGGCGTTCTTGACGTAGGCGAGGTGGACGGCGCCGGCGTGTTCGGCCATCGCGGGCCGCCAGTCGGGCGCCACCGTGGTTTCCACGAAGTCGACCACCGTCCAGCTCCCGTCGTAGGCCTGGCACACCGGCGTCCACGGCCAGTCGATCTCGGCGGCGGCCAGTCCCACTTCCAGTTGTCGCCAGCAGGCGAGCAACCTGCCCCCGCTGTCGGCGATGGCCACGGGATCCTCCGCGATGAAGGTACCTTCGGACTCCTTCACCAGCTGTTGCCCGTCGATCACGATGCTGCTGCGGGCCACCGAGGAGGTGGTCCACCGCTGCTCGGCCTGGATCGCCCCGGCCCGGAATACCCGCGCCATGCCGCTGCGGTCGCTGGCGAGGGTGGCGTCGGCGAAGGCCTCGCGGATCACCATGCCGTCGGCATAGGGCAACTCCGTGCCCGTCGCGAAGGCGATGGTCGAGGCGAGGTCTTCTAGAGTGTACTTGCGCTCCACCGTGGCGCCCCGGTGTACGCCAGGGCCGGCGACGAAGAGCGGCACGGCGCGACAGCCAGCACACTGGTCGCCGTGGTCCGCGTAGTCCCAGGGCAGCGCGTCGACGTTGCGGCTGTCGAACTCGGCGCCCCAGCGGTGCCGGCCGTGGTCGGCCACCACGACCAGGAGCACGGTGTCTTTCAGGCCCGAGGCGTCGGACTGCACCCAGGTCCAGAAGTCGGCCAGTGGCTGCGCGAGGGCCTCCACGGCCGCGGCGTAGGCGGTGGGCCCGGCGCTGTCGTGGGCGGTGCGATCGACAGCCATCATCACGCCCACGACCAGCGGGCTCCCGGGGAGCGCCGCCTTGACGGCGTCGATGACGTCGGTGTCGTTGGGGGAGGGGGCGGTCGCGTCGGCAGGGTCGGAAACCAGGGTGAACCTCGCCGCGGTGGCGCCGGGGTACGCGCTCTGCGCCAGGGGGGCCACGGTGTCGCCGTTGGCCACCACCCCCGCGCCGGGGCCGACGTTGCGCCGGGGCGGCCGGGGGGGGCGGTACTCGCCCACGCCGCCGCTCACCGGGAGGGTGCCCATGGAGAGGCGCTGGCCGCCGAGCAGGTCGCCGAGTCCCCCGGCGGTGCCCGTGAAGCCGGTGGCGTAGCCGGGCACCACCAGCGTGCCGTCGGGCACGACGGTGTCCTTGAAGGCCGTGAACAGGGCGCTGGTCTCGGCGCCGCCGGCGGCGTCGGAGGTCGCGGCACCGAAGGTCTCGTCCATGCGCACGCCCTCGAGCACGAGCACCACCACGTGCTCCACGGTGCCTGCGCCCACGCCACCGCTGTCGGCGCTGTCCACCGGCGGGGTGCCCGTGTCGCAGGCCCCGGCCGCGCACGGATCGGGCGTGCCGCTGTCGTCGCCCGCGGGGGGGTCGGCGAGCCGCGAGCACACGCTCACGCAGGACCAGGTGGCGAAGAGGAGGAAGGTGCGCATGACGCGCGGCGGTGTACCCGCAGAACCGCCTGACCGCCACCGGCGGCGAGGCGGCGGCCGGCGGACGGGGCAGCCGGGCGCCACAGCGGCGTGGTTCCGTCGCCACCGGCGGGCGGCGCCGGCGGCCAGCGGGCACGGTCGCGGGGCGGGCCCGGCGGCCGCCGAGAGGCAGCAGCGGCGTTGCCGGCGTCGCTGGTCGACAGTACCGCGACCAGGGCTCTGCCCGCGCCGGGGTTTTGTAGCCTGGGGGCGCCGCTGGTCGACATTACCGCGTCCAGGGCTCTGCCCTACCCGG
>CAYHRZ010000224.1:0-8267 GCA_964359125.1 uncultured Klebsiella sp.
GCCGAGACCTGCAACCTGATCGACGACGACTGCGACGGCAGTGTCGACGAGGACGACGCCACCGACGCGTCGGTCTGGTACCTCGACGGCGACGGCGACGGCTACGGGGAGGGCACCATCTCGGCCGTGGCTTGCGACGCCCCCGGCGGCTACGTCGGCGATGCCACCGACTGCGACGACGGGGACAGCAGCGTGTTCCCCGGGGCGCCGGAGTGGTGCAACGAGGTGGACGACGACTGCGACGGGACGAGCGACGAGGCCGACGCCGGCGACGCCACGACCTGGTACTACGACTACGATGGCGACGGCTATGGGGGCAGCCGGATCACCGTCACCGCGTGCGATGCCCCCGCGGACTACGTCGCGGCAGCCGACGACTGCGACGACGGCGACGACGACGTTTTCCCGGGCGCGACCGAAGTCTGCAACGGCGAGGACGACGACTGCGACGGCGACGTTGACGAAGACGACGCGGGCGACGTTGGCACCTGGTACGTCGACAGCGATGGCGACGGGTACGGCAGCGCTGCGACGTCGGTTTCTTCTTGCGATGCCCCGGCGGGCTACGTGAGCGATGGCACCGACTGCGACGACGGCGACGCCGACGTGTGGCCCGGCGCCACCGAGGTGTGCAATGGGGTTGACGACGACTGCGACGGCAGCCTCGACGCGGGCGAGTCCGACGACACCGACGCGGATGGCCTGTACGACTGCGACGACGGCGACATCGACGGCGACGGTCTGCGCAACGCCTGGGACGCCGACGCCTACGACGCCAGCGTGGCGCGGGGGCCGACCGGTGGGCTCGGCGGCGACGGTGCCTACACGGCCGGCGGCAGCGAGACCTGGGGCGAGTGGACGCTCCTCGCCGGGGCCGGGGCGGCCGGCAGCGGCACGATCGCGGTCGACGACGGCTCGATCTTCGCGGAGGGCGACGAGGTGCTGGTGCTGTCCCAGCAGGGCAGCGACGCCGGGACCTACGCCTTCGTGTTCGTAGGCGGGGTCTCGGGCGACGACCTGTCGGTGGAGCCGCCGCTGCCCGCGTCGTTCTCGGCCGCGAGCGTGGTGCTGGTGGCGCGCGTTCCCCACTTCACCGACCTCTCGGTGCCCGCGGGCGCGACGGTATCCGCCGACGCCTGGGCCGGGTCCGGGGGCGGCCTGGTCGTGGCCCGGGCCAGCGGCTCGCTGAGCGTGGACGGCACCATCTCGGCGGACGGCCTCGGCTTTCGGGGCGGCGACGGCGTGGCTGGGTGTTGCTCCAGCTACCCCACCTCGGGCGAGTCGTACGGCGGCGCGGGGAGCTACAGCGCGTCGGCCAACGGCGGCGGTGGCGGCAGCTACACCATCACCGCCGACGGGGGCGAGTGTGGCGGGGGCGGCGGCTATGGCACAGCGGGCGACGACGGTACGAACTACGCGGGCACCGCCCTGGGCAACGCCGGGAGCACCTACGGGTCGGCCGCGCTCCCGACCTGGTTCCTGGGATCCGGCGGCGGGGCGGGGTCACCCGACAACGAGAGCGACGGGCAGGACAGCGACAACCTCACCGGCGCCGGCGGCGCCGGCGGCGGGCTGGTGTTGTTGTTCGCGGGGAGTTCGCTCTCGGTGAGCGGATCGATCACCGCGCGGGGCGAAGACGGCGAAGACGCGGATGCCTCGGGGGACGGCGAGGTGGGCGGTGGAGGCGGTGGCTCGGGCGGGACCGTGGTGCTCGCCGCGCCGACCCTGGTGCTCACCGGGACGGTGGCGGCGACCGGCGGTGCTGGGGCCACCTCCGCGTGGCACGACGGCGCACCCTACGGGTCCGCCTACGGCGGCGACGGCGGCGACGGCCGGGTGCGGGTGGACAGCGACAGTAGCAGCGGCAGCACGCTACCGGCGGCCTACGCCGGGACTTTCGACCCCTAGGCCAGGAGCCAGTCGCCGACGGTGGCGATCACCTGCTCCTTGTCGATCTCGTTGACGACCTCGTGGCGCATGTCGGGCCAGGCGTGCACGTGCGCGCCCACGGCGGCCGCGAAGGCGCGTGCCGTGGGGGGGTCGGTGATGGGATCCGACTCGCCCAGGAACAGGCCCAGGGGCACCGGCCAGCTACCCGCAGCGAGCACGCGCGTCTGGGCGGCGGTCATCTCGGTGTACCAGCGGGCCGTGACCTTCTTGTAGACGTCCGGGTCGTTGGCGTAGGCCTGGCCGACGGCGGGATCCCGCGACAGGCCAGCGGGGTCCAACTCGTTCTCCAACGCCATCGCGGGGAGAATCCTCGAGAGGACGCGCCCGGCGGTGGTCTTCCAGGCGGGCACCTTCATCCGTACGCCCAAGAGGGGGTTGGACAAGGCCAACTTCCCGGGCCGAAGGCCAGACATCACGGCGTCGAGCGCCACGAGCCCCCCCATGCTGTGCGCGAACATCGTCCAGCCGGGGCTCAGCGTGACCGCGACGGCGTTGACGTCGGCCACGTACTCGCTCCACCGCTCCACGTGACTGCGCCGACCGCCGGATTGCCCGTGGCCTCGCAGCTCCATCACGGTGACCCGGGCGCCGCGGGCCGCCCACGCCGCGCTGACGTGCGCGTACCGGGCGGCGTGTTCGGCGAGACCGTGGAGCACGAGCACGTCGCGATCCCCCGTGCCCTCGGTGACGACGCGCACCTTGGTGCCGTCGGCGCTGTCCACGAAGGAAGCAGGCATCAGTTCGCGAACAGGTCGCCGGTCTGGCCGAGGAGGTCCTTGGCCTTGCGCTGCTCCGCCTCCATCTCCGGCTTGATCTCCGGGATGGTGTCGACCGGCTGGGCCAGGACCCAGTTCAACTCCTTCTCGAACGTGGCCTTGTCCTGCTTTTTCACGGCCCACTGCTCGGCGAGCAGCACGTGGGTGCCGAGGAAGTCGGGGTAGGTGGCGATCGCCTTGTCGAAGTACTCCTTCGACTTGGTGAGATCCTGCCCCGCGAAGCTGGGGATAGCCGCGAAGTAGGCGCCCCAGTACCGGTCGGGGCCGGAGTAGTAGAAGGTCGGCTCCAACTCGGCAACGCGGGTCATGTAGGCCTTGACCGTGGGCAGGTGCTTCAGCGTGGTGCCGATGCCCGAGGCCTTGGCCCACTTGCCGAGCCCCGTGCTGGTCCAGTAGATGCACGGGACGTCGGAGGCGGTGAAGGCGCGGGCCGCGGTGGCCTCGGTCTCGTCGCCCTTGGCGAGCAGCGCCGTGAACTCGGAGTTGATGGCGAGGCACTTCTTGCCCCACTCGATCGACGTTTCCCAGGCGGCGAGCTTCGCGGCCTTCTCCGTCTCGTGGCCGTCGCCGAGGAAGTACCAGCCGCGCACCAGGTGCATGGCGACGTCGCGATCCTGGGGGTTGGCGGCGTAGAGCGCCTCGTACTTCTGCAGCGCCGCCTGGAGCTGGGCCTTGTCGCCGCGGTTGGCCCAGGCCGACTCGGCCTCGGTGCGCACCTGCGCGGCCGCGTCGGCCGGCGCGGCGGTGGTGGTGGCGGCGATCTCGTAGGTGCCTGCTTGCTTGGCGCAGCCGACGAGTAGGGCGAGTAGGGCGAGGCGGTGCATCGGCGTCTCCGGGGAGGGGTTGGCTGCGCGTTCTACGGCAGGCAAGGCCGGGTGTCAATGGCCTCCGGGCACGATGTCCCAGGTGCGGCAATCGGCAGCAGGTGCCGTGGCCGTCGGGCTCAAGTGCCGCGTCTCTCGAACCGTAGAGGGGGTGAGCAGGACCAGGAGGGTCGCCCCATGCAGAGCAGCACCGCCGCAGGCTTCCAGGTAGCCGACATGCCCTCGCCGCCTGCGGCCATCGCCCGGGTGGTGCGTCTCGCCTCGGATCCCGAGGTGACTGCGGAGAAGTTGGGCACGGTCGTGGGTTCGGACCCGGCGTTTACGGCGGAGTTGCTCCGGACGGTGAACTCCCCCTTCTACGGCCTGACCACCAAGGTCACGTCGGCGCCCCGCGCGGTGACGATGCTCGGTAATCGCGCGCTGAGGAACTTGGCCATCTGTTTCGCGGTGCGCGACTCGCTGAAGACGTCGGGCTTCCGCGCGCAGGACCTACAGAAGTTCTGGGAGGACAGTCTCCGCCGCGCCGTCGTGGCTCGCGCCGTCGCGCGGGCCACCGACGCCGCCAGCCCCGACGAGGCGTTTACCGTCGCCTTGTTGCAGGACTTCGGGATGCTCGCGTTCCTGCGGGCGCGGCGCGAGGACTTCCAGCACTACGACCGGTGGCGGGGCATGGCCCCCGATGCCCGCCGGAGCGAGGAGCAGAAGCGCTTCGGCATGGCGCACGACCAGCTGGCGGGGATCCTTGGCGAGAAGTGGTGCCTGCCGGAGGTGATTACCGAGGCGGTGGCCACCCACCACCAACCGGGTGCGTCGAGCACGCTGCCCGCGGTCCTCGCGCGCATCAGCCAGGTCGCGGACCTCGTGTGCTGGCTGCTCGCGGCCCAGTCGCAGGTTGCGCTCGACGCCGTTCGCGATGCGATGGCCCAGCACTTCCGCTTCGACGCGGAGGCCACCGACAAGTTGCTGGAGCCGCTCGCGGCGGACATCGAAGTCGCGGCCGCCGCACTCGGCATGCGGGTGGAGCGCCAACCCGCCTACGCGGACATCATGGCCGAGGCCAACCGGGCACTGGCGCAGATGAACGTCAGCTACGAGGAGCTCACCGCCCAACTCGAGCGGGCCCTCGCGGAGCGGGAGGCGCTCACCCAGCGGCTCCAGGAGGCCAACGCGGCGTTGGAGCGGCTGGCCTACTTCGACCCGCTCACCGGCCTCTGCAATCGGCGGCGATACGAGGCCCTGTTCCGTGACCTGCTCCACCGGGCGGCCCTGGAGGGCAAGGCGGTGTCGCTCGTGATGGTGGACCTCGACAAGTTCAAGTCGGTCAACGACACGTACGGGCACGCCGTGGGCGACGCCGTGCTGCGCATGAGCGCGACGTCGTTGGTGTCGGCGTGCAACGACGCCGACATCAAGGCCCGGCTGGGGGGCGAGGAGCTGGCGGTGGTGCTGCCCGAGGCCGACGCGCAGGCGGCGTTCGCGGTGGCCGAGGCCCTGCGCCAGGCGGTCGCGGCGGGCTCGGTGAGCACGGCCCAGGGCCTACTCCGCGTGACGGCGTCGTTCGGCGTCGCCACGTTCATCGGAGGTGGCGTCGAGGTCGACGTGGAGCGGCTGGTGGCGGTGCTCACCGACGTGGCCGACAAGGCGCTGTACGAGAGCAAGCACGACGGCCGGAACCGGGTGACCATCGGCGGTGTGGTGCGGTAGACAGCAGGCTGGCCCACGGCGGCCTACGGTCCAGAGCTGAGACGCCCGCGCACTGCGGGCGTCTTGGTCTTCTTGGTGGGGTGCTGTGGGTCGCAACCCCTCGGGGGCGCGTCGCGGGTGGCGAGTCGTCGAGGCCGCGCCGTGGCTCGCTATTCCTCGAGGGCGCGGACCAGGCGCAGGCGCTGGTCTGGGGCCAAGATCTCGAAGCTCAGCGTCGCGAAGCTGCCGGTGTCGGTGGTCTCCACGCGGAGCACGGTCACTTGCGTGCGGAAGATCGGCTTGCCGCCGACGCGCAGCTCGGCGGCGTCGATCTTCGTGCCATCGACCATGTCGTCGTCGTCGCCGTAGACCGGGACCCGCGCCGTGCGGGCTCCGAGGGCCGACACGGCACGCATCCTCGTGCGGTTGCCCGGCCCTTCGAGGAGGAGCACCGCGTTGTCGATGGCGCGGGCCGGTTCGCGCGCCCGCTCGCGCAGGCCGGTGCGCTCGCGCTCGGTCACCCAGGCGATCAGCCGCTCCTGGTCGCGCGGGCTCACACCTTCGAACTCGACGCCCACGAGCCGCTCCGCCGCCCAGGACGTCGCACGGCTCGAGCGCTGCCGCACGGTGGCGGCAGCGATGAAGGTTCGACCGGGGCCGAGGGCGAACTGGATCATCTCGATCGGCGCGTTGGGCACCAAGTCGCCGTCGCTGGCGTGGGCCCGGAAGGCCGCGCCGTTGCCGCTGACGTCGACCAGGGCACGGGCCCGGACCTCGTCACCGTGGTGCACCAGCACCTCCATGCCCTCGGGGGCCCGCACGCGGAAGAACCGGCGGCGCTGCACGCGCAGCAACCGCGGTGGGAGCGAGAGGCGGAGGCCCGACTGGGTGGCGCTGATCACCCGGGCCTGCCCCGAGTACGGCAGGCCCGCGACGGTCATCTCCAGTCTCACCACCCCCTGGAGGCGGTCGAGGACGAGGTTACCGTGGGCCGGACGCACCGGCTCGAGGTCGATGCCCTCGTCGTCGTGGTCGCGCACGGAGGTCACGAAGGCCTCGCGGGCGCCTTCCAAGTACACGTAGGCCACGACCTGGAGGTCGGCGGCCACGGTGAGTAGGCGATCTCGTTCCAAGGGCGGCTGGATCCCGATCATGGTTGGGGATCGGCTAAAGGCCGGGAGAGTTGAGTGGCATCGACGCGTCGTGGTGCTACTTGCCGGTCGCCGCTGCTGGCGCCGTCGGCTCCAGCAGGCGGGTCAGGCGACGCCGGTCCACCCCGGGAAGCGTGGCCCAGCTCAGCGATGCTCGGACGGGCCGCCCCCGGTGGCGCTGCACGCTCACCACCGCCAGCACGCCGGCAGCGACCCGCTCCTCTTCGATCCACAACTCCGCCTCCCACCGTTGGCCCTCCACCACCCGGTCGTCGGCCTCGTCGAGGGCGACGTCGACCGTCGTCGGGGTGAGGTGGAGCACGTGGCGCTCGCGGTCGTCATGCCGCAGCGTCGCTTCGCTGAGCCGGCAGCCGGCCAGCACGCGGCGTTCCCGGGCCCGCGGGCCCGAGTTCCCCCGCACCCACGCGGCGAGGCGCGCCCCGTCGCCGGGGGAGAGGGCGCCGAGTTCGATCCCCACGACCTGGCGAGGGGTGCCGTCCACTTCGACCTCACGGGTGTGCTTGACGGTGCCCGACGTCAGGATCGGCTCGCCGATGGGCAGGGCGAAGCGAAGACGCTCCACGGGCGTGCCGGGGGACCAGTGGGGGTCGCCCGGCAACACCGCCACCCCGAGTCCCGCGCCCGCGAAGTCGATGATGGGTCGCCGGCGGATGTTGTCGCCCACCGCCATCAGCACCTCGGCGGTCGTGGGCGCGGCGATGCGGGCGGTGGCGCGGCGCTGGGCCACGCGCAGCCGGTCCGGCAGGTGGATCGTCAGTTCGCCACGCGTCCAGGTCCAGGTGGGCGGCCGGAAGTTCCGTGGGCGGCCGTCGATGTTGACGCTGAGCTGGAGCTCGGTGACGGCGCGTGCAGGCCCGGAGGCCGCGAAGCGCACGAGCGCCAGGTCGGTGCCGGTCGCGACGAGCTGCGCGGGAACTGGGCCGGCGTCGTCACAGGACACCGCCGTCGCCACGCCGTCGTCGCCCGCCTTCGCGAGCAGCTGGCGGAGGCGATCGATGACGTGGGTGGCGGCCATGGCCTATCGTAGCTGAAATCGGGAACAATCGCAAAGAGCCAAAACTCGGAAACAGGAGCCTCGGACCGGTGTGGGGACAGCGGCCCGCCGGTTAGCCGCCGCTATGCTGCCCCCCGATCCCCCCCTCGGCCTCACGTTCGACGACGTCCTGCTGCTCCCGGGACACTCCACGATCCTGCCCCGCGACGCTCTAGTCTCGACGCAGGTCACCGCGGCGCTCGCGCTCAACATCCCGGTCATGAGCGCCGCGATGGACACCGTCACCACCGCTGACATGGCGATCGCGATGGCCCGCTTGGGGGGCCTCGGCGTGGTCCACAAGAACATGAGCGTGGCGGAGCAGGCCGCGCAGGTCCGCCGGGTGAAGAAGGCGATGACGGGCGTCATCAGCGACCCCGTCACCCTCGTGCCCTCGGCTCCGTTGCGGGCCGCGCGGGCGATGATGCGCGAGCACGGCATCAATGGTCTCCCCATTGTCGACGGCGAGCGAGTGGTTGGCATCCTGACCAACCGCGACCTGCGCTACGAGCGCAACCTCGACCAACCGGTGAGCGAGGCGATGACCAAGACGGGCCTGGTCACCTGCCCACCCGGCACGGACCTCGAGCGGGCGCGCGACCTGATGCAGGAGCACCGGGTGGAGAAGCTCCTGGTGGTCGACGAGCAGGGCCGGTTGCACGGGCTGATCACCTTCAAGGACGTGGAGGCGACCAGTCGCCACCCGCTGGCCGTGCGCGACCCGCGCGGGCGCTTGCGCTGTGGCGCGGCGGTGGGCGTGGGGGGCGACCGGGACGAGCGCCTCGCGGCGCTGGTCGACGTGGGCGTGGACGTGGTGGTGATCGACACC
>CAYHRZ010000225.1:0-4569 GCA_964359125.1 uncultured Klebsiella sp.
AGGCGGAAGGCGTCCACAAGCCGTTCGATCGAATCGGCGCGCGGCAGAGCGTCGGGTTCCTCGCTTTCGTGCAGGACTTCCTCGTCCCGCGGCAGGCGCCGCACACGCAGGGTGCATTGCGGCTGTACGTCGTCGAAGTCGACGATGGTGGTCGACGAAGCTCGCAGCCCCAGCTTGTCCTCCTCGGCCCCGACGATGACGCCGGCGTCGTCACGTTCGACCAGGACCAGCGACTGACCTCGCCGGGCGCCGCCGAGCCCTGGGCTCCGGGCGGCGAAGGTGTACAGCGACGCGATGCCGCCGTTGGTGACGAAGGCCTTCTGTCCACGGAGCGCGAAGCCCTCGCCCGTCGCCGAGAGCGTGCACCGGAGCGCGCTGAGGTCGCTCCCGGCGCCGGGTTCGGTGGTGGCGAAGGCCGCGAGCCACTGCCCCGTGGCCAGGCGCGGGAGGTAGTGGTCCCGCTGGGACACGCTGCCGTGGTGCACCAGCCCGTGGGTGCCGAGCCCCAGGTGCAGCCCGAGGGTGGTGGCGAGCGAACGGTCGCGGCGCGCGACGATCGAGACGAGGGTCCCGGTCGCCCACGTGCTCAGCCCGGCGCCCCCGTGCGACTCGGGCAGCGAGAGCCCAAAGATGCCCATCTCGCGCAGGCCGTCCAGCACGCCCGCGGGCAAGGCCCGGCGCTGGTCGTTCTGCCGGGGATCGACCTGCGTCTTGCAGAAGCGATCCAGCGAGTCGGCCACCGCCTCGACCACGTCGAGGTCGCGCGGCGGAGCCAGCGCGCCCAGCGAGGGTGGGCGCGGCACGCTCGTGGTCGGCGCGGCGTCAAGCATCGCCGATCCGTCGTTCGGCGAGCGCCATCAGCCCGGCCACGTCGGTGATGCGTACGGCCTCCTCCAACTCCACGTCGATGGCGAAGGTCTCCGACAACATCGACACCAGTTCCATCGACGAGACGCTGTCGAGACCGAGGTCCTCGCGGAGTCGGTCCTCGGGACGGATCTCGGTGGTCGGCACGGCGCTGAGGTCGCTGAGGATCTTCAGGATGCGCGTCTCGGTGTTCTGCTTGGTGGGGTTCACGGTCGGGCCTCCGGGGGCGGGTTGAGGAAGCCCAGGCGGTGCGCCCAGGCCTCGAAATCGGCGAGTGAGGTCGAGAAATGGCGGTAGTGGACGCCGAGGCTGCGCTCGGCGAGGCTGCCGTCGAGCAGGACGCCGTGGTTCACGAGGTCCACGATCTCGCGGACCAGGGCGGCCCGGGTCCGCGTGGAGAGCGCTTGCTCCTCGCTCCGGTCCGCGAGCTCGCGGGCAGCGGAGGCGGAGAGCGGCGCCCGGGGGGTGGCTACGCCATAGCGCCGAGCGAGCACCGCCATCAGCGGGTGCAGGCGCACGCTGGCGGCCGAGAGGATCACCCGCGCGGGCGTCTCGTCGCGCACCGCGAGACGAGCGATGCCAACCGCCGCGTCGCGTGGATCCACCAAGGAGACGATGCCGTCGGGGTGGGGCGGGTCGTCGCCGCGGGCCAGGGCCACCACCAGCGCCGACGTGCCCAGGCGCAGGTCGCCCGGCCCGATGTTGCCCGACGGCAAGGCCACCCGCACCTCGATGTCGCCCGCCTGGGCAAACACGCGCTCCATCGCCCACTTCAGGTCGTGGTAGACGCCAATGCCCGGGGGGCTGGGAAAGGTGTCCACCTCGGTGGACGCCCCGCGTGCCCGGGGGGCCACCGTCGCGGTGCTCGACACGTATACCAGTCGCGACACCCCGCTGCGCCGTAGGGCGTGGAGCAAAGTGCGGGACTGGTCCACACCCAGTTTCAGCGTCGCCTGGCGATCAGTGCTCGTCCGCGGGTAGTGGCCCGCGACGTGCACGACGGTGTGGCAGCCCCGCATCGCCCCGACCAGCGAGGCCGCGTCGTCGAGGTCCGCGTGCACCATGTTTGCCTTCCGCGACCGCAGGCCGAGGACCTGCGACCGGTTGCGACGTCCGCAGCGGGGCTCGATGCCCTCGGCACGAAGCGCGTCGACCACGTGCAGGCCGATGAAGCCGTTGGCGCCGAGGACGAGCACCTCAGCGGCCATCCTGGGCCTCCACCACACTACGGGCCTCGACCCTGCGGATTTTCCCGCTGCTGGTGCGCGGCAGCGCCCCCGGCGGCACCAGGACGACCCGGTCCACCCGGACCCCCAGCGCCTCGAGGATGGCACCACGCACGCGCCGCTCCGCGCCCTCGGCTTTCCCGCTGGGCACCTCGGCGGCCAGGACCAGCACGTCACCCTCCGGACCTGGCTCCACGTAGGCGGCGGCGCCCGCCAGCGTGGCGTCCAGGGCGTCGGCCGCTACCCGCTCGATGTCGTAGGGGTGGAACTTGGTGCCGTTCTGGATCACCAACTCCTTGGCGCGTCCCGAGACGAAACACTGCCCGCCGCGGACCAGGCCCAGGTCGCCGGTTCGCAACCAGCCGTCGACCAGCGCCGCCTGCGACTGGGCGTCGTCGCGGAAGTAGCCGTCCATCTGCGAGGCCGATCGCAGGTAGATCTCTCCCTCCACCCCCTCGGCACAGTCCTCGCCCCCCGGGCCCACGACCCGCAGCGCGTTGCCGGCGATGGGGCCACCGACGCTCGGGAGCATCCGCCCGGCGCGATCGGCGTCCTCGGCCGGTCGCGCGGGGTCGTACATGCAGGCGGCCAGCGTGTTCTCGGCGAGCCCGTAGGAGGGCCGGAACGCGGCGGGTGAGAAGCCGTTGTCGCGGAAGCGATCGGCGAAGCGGTCGAGGGTGGATCGGTGGACGGGCTCGGCCCCGTCGATCGCCACACGCCAGCGGGACAGGTCGCCGCCGAAGTTCGTCACGCGCCGGGCGCAGAGCCGCCAAGCGAAGTCCGGCGCCGCCGCCACGGTGACCCCGGCGACCGCGCAACGCTCCAACCAACGGCGTGGGTGGAGCAGGAACTCGCCGGGGGAGAGCAGGTGAACCGGGAACCCGAAGACCACCGGGCACAACATGCCGCCGACGAGGCCCATGTCGTGGAACAACGGGAGCCACGAGACGGCCACGTCGTCGGCACCGAGGGCGGTGGCATGGCCCATCGCCCACGTGCACGCGGCGGCGGCCCGGTGACTGATGACCGCGCCGCGCGGGCGACCGAGGCTGCCGGACGTGAATTGTACCCACGCGGTGTCGCTGGCCCCGGGGAGAGTGTCCTGACCGTGCGGGAGGTCGGCGGGGTGGGTCACGGCGCGCCGGTCGAAGTGGTCCGCGAGCGCCTCGTCGGTGACGATCACCGCCGGGTCGGCGGCCTGCACCAGCGGCAAGAGTTGCCGGACCCTCCGCCCGTCCAGCGTGGTGGCCGGCCAGGCCAGGGGCACGGGGGCCGCCCCCGCGAGCATGGCGCCGAAGAAGGCCCCGACGAAGCGCTCGTCGTTCGGAAGCAGGAGTGCCACCCGGTCGCCGCGCCGCACGCCGGCCTCTCGCAGCGCCCGGCGCCAGCGCCGCGCGAGCTCGACGACGTCGCGACCGGTGAGGGCCCGGGGCTGGGCCTGCGACCCCGCGTGCAACCAGGCCCCGGGACGGTCGGCAAGGGCGAGGAAGGCCTCCACCACGGTGGTCGGCGCGCCCGGCGGGAGGGCTGGGCCGGCGAGCATCGGGGCGAGCGTCGACATGCCCCCGGCCTAGCTCCCGTCGGGCGGGTGGCCTATCGGCCGGTCGACCGATGCCCCGACGTTGTCGCCCGGCGGCGGCGACGGGCTCCGTCGCCCGCGATAGGAGAGCCGGACTCATGGCCACCACCCCCGTACCCTCCGCCTCCCTGGTCCACTCGCTGGCCTACTTGTACTTCTTCGTGGCCGAACACGGCGACGAGGCGGGGCTGACGCCCCCCGAGCGGGAGCACATCCGCGGCACGCTCACTCGCTGGCTGTCGCTGGGCAGCGCGGGCGAGTCGGCCACGCAAGTCGACGCGGCCATGAGCGCGGCCTGGAGGGAGTGTTGGTCGGTGTCCGACGAGGCCGCCCTCAACGCGCTCTACGCGCACGTCCGCGTGGTGAAAAACGCGCTCCCCGAGGTGGATCACCGCAAGGCGGTGCTCTACGACATGGCGGCCGTGGCCCGCGCCGACGGCGAGATCGCTCCCGGCGAGCGAGACCTCGTCGGCATGGTGCAGAAACTGCTGCTTGCCTAGGGGTCGGCGGGCCGCAGCGCAGGCCAGGCGGGGCCCGGGGGCGCGAACCAGTACCCCTGCAGGAGCGGGCAGCCGATGGCGGCCAGCGCGTCGCGCTCCTCCGCGGTCTCGACCCCCTCGGCCACGACGTTCATGCCCAGTTCCTGGCACAGGTACACCATCGACCGCACGATGCTCTGCCGCGGCGCCTCCGTGTCGATGCCGCGCACCAGCGTCATGTCGAGCTTGATTACCTCCGGCTCGAGTTGCAGCACGCTGGTGAGGCCCGCGTAGCCGGCGCCCAGGTCGTCGACCGCGACACGGTACCCCAGCGACCGGAGCTTCTTCAAACACCCGGGAATGTCGCCCAGGCCGTGCAGCGCCGCGCGCTCGGTCATCTCCAGGACCACCCGAGTCG
>CAYHRZ010000225.1:4579-8200 GCA_964359125.1 uncultured Klebsiella sp.
CCCGAGTCGCTTGCCGCGACAGCGGGGCCTGCGGGTCGAAGAGGTCGTGATCCAGAAGGTCGCGGGGGTGGAGGTTCACGAAGATGAGCACGTCGGGGTCGAGTCGTTCGGAGGCCGCGGCCACGGCGGAGCGCATCTTTCGACCGACGTCGTGAACCCGCTTGAGGCGCTCGGCGGCCTCGAGGATCGCCAGCGGCCCCGAGAACCCGAGGTCGCGGCTGCGCAGCAGCGCCTCGTAGGCATGCACGGTGGACTCGGGCCACTTGACGATCGGCTGGAAGGCAGGCCAAACCGCGTCGAGGGCGCGGTCGAAGGCCTCGTTGAGCGTGGGGTGGTTGCCGCTGTTGGCGCCTCCGAGTTCGGCGAGGTCCAGCGCGCGGCGCTTGGCCCGCGAGAGTGCTCCGAGGCGGACGGCCCGCTGCAGGCCGCGGAGCAGGGTTTCGCTGTCGACGGGCTTGACGAGGTACTGCGTGGCGCCGTGCTCGATCGCGGCGATCGCGGTCTCGAGGGAGGGCTCGCCGGTCATCAAGACCACCGGCAGGTCGGCTTCCAGTTCGCGGACGGCGCGCAGGAAGGAGAGCCCGTCCATCTCGGGCATGTGGATGTCGGTGAGGATGGCATCGATGCTGCCGGCCTTGAGCAGCCCAAGGGCAACCGCGCCGCTCTCAGCTTGCGACACACGGAAGCCGTTCGCGATGAGCGCGCGGGTGGTGGCGCGGCGCAAGAGCGCGTCGTCGTCGACCAGGAGGACGTGGGATCCGGAGTCGGTGCTCATGCTCGCAGCCTAGTCCGGCGTCGCCAGCAATTCCACGCTGAACCGCGAAAGGCGTTCTTGGATCTGCGCGGTTAGCTGGGCCACCAGCGGGGCGGTGATCGTTCCTTCGACCCGGTCGGCGGCGGCGTCGGCGAGCGCCTGTGCGTAGGCGTGGACGAGTGCCCGCGACGCGCCCAGCGGCAGCGTGGCCAGCGGGTCCTTGACCTGCGCGAGGATCGCGCTCGCGGCGTCCGAGGCGGCCGAAACGGCCTCGCCGGGAGGGGGCCCGGGCAGGCCGCCGCGCCTGGGAGCTCGGGGGTCGACGCGCACGAAGCTCGGCACCCCGTTGTACGCGTCGCGTGCCGCCGACTTGCCCGTCCGGCCGCTCGGGGGCAGCAGGTCCAGCCAGTCGTCGACGGCCTGGAAGGCCAGCGCGGCGAGTTCCAGGGCGACCAAGGTGCCCTCGGGCACAGGCTGCCGGGCGTGCAAGCTGGCGACGCGGCCCGCGTGCCGGAACGCCCGGGCCGTCTTGTGGTACTGGATCGCCAGCACCTCGGACACGTCGTGCGGCCGCCCCCTCGCGAGGGTCTCGGCCAGTTGCCCCGCGTTGACGTCGAGGCTGGCCTCGTTGAGCACGCGCACCGCGCCGGGCGTGGCGATGGACAGCGCGTGGTCGCGGACGAGGTTGCCGACCAGCAGGGCGACGGCGGTGCCGTGCGCCGCGCTGAGCGTGGGCACGCCCCTTCGCGCGTCGCCGTGGTCGATGATGTCGTCGTGGACCAGGGTGGACAGGTGGACGAGTTCCAGCGCCGCGGCGTCGCGGTACACCTCGTCGGTGGCGTTCCCCGCGAGGGCGAGGACCAGTCGGGGGCGGATGCGTTGCCCCCCGGCCAGCAACCGGGCCAGCGAATCCCACGGGGGCGAGCCGTCGCCGCGCCGGAGCACGCTTCGGAGCCAGGAGTCCAACGGGTCGACGTCCACGCCTCGGGGGACCTAGCACACCCTGGGAAGTTGAGCCCTGCGTCATCCGGTCGCTTGCGCGTCTCGGCAACCGCGCTACTTTGCGCCGCGAACCGGAGGAGCACATGAAAGACGACGACGCGAAGAAGGCCAAGAAGGCCGCCGAATCTGCCGCCAAGGGGGCCAAGAAGGCGGCAAAAAAAGACGCCAAGAAAGCTGCGGCGAAGGCACCGAAGAAGGCGGCTGAGCCCAAGGGTGCCAAGAAGGGCCCCAAGAAGGGGGACAAGAAACCAGCCAAGAAGGCCGGCAAGGCGACTCCGGCGAAGGCAAGCGGGAAGTCGGGTCGCGGGGAGCTGGTCACCACGCCGGTGTCGGCGGGCGACTCGGCGCTGAGCCCCGGGGTCAAGACCTTCCTGGAGGCGTTGCGCGCGCAACTGGTGGGCGAGCGGGCAAACGGCGAGCTGTTCATCAAGGACGCCGCGAAAGTCCGGAAGGCCCTGGGTGAGATGGGCAACGCCCAGTGGGCCGACAACGCCAAGGTCTTGCTGGATCGCGCCCTCGAGGATCACAACGCCTACGTGAAGGGGCAGGCCAAGGTCGTCTACCTGTTCTAGGGCGGTGACTTTCTTCTCCGACGGCGTCCGCGCGTTGTTGTCGCCGCGCTACACGCCGGCGACGCAGCGCTTCCTCGCGGGGGTGGCCCGCGAGCAGGATCGCCAGTACGCCCAGGGGGGCGGTGGCGTGTCGCTGGGTTGGCTCGCCACGCAGGTCGCCGAGGCCGTGGGGCTCGCGCCGCCTGACGCCGTGCGGGTGGGGCACCTGCTCGACCTGTTGCAGCCCGCCATCGACTTGGCCGACAACCTCGCCGACGCGGAGGAAGACCAAGCCGCGGGCCGGGACCCACGCGCCCGCTACCCGGGGGTGCCCAGGGCTGGGCTGCCGTTTCTCCCCGCGCTCGCGGTCGGGACGGTGGTGGCCGAGTTGTCGCGCTTCCCCGTGCCGTTGCGCGGGGTGCACGCCGTCGATCGCCTGCTCTCGACGCTGGGCGCCCTGAACGAGGTACAGGCCCGGCCGCTGGGGATGGGACACCGTAGTCGCGACATCGGAATCCACTTCGTCACCCTCGCCTGCGTCCCGGCTTGGCTCGTCCCGACGGCGGGCGAGGGCCTCCTGGACGAGGCGGCAGTGGAGTGCTGGGCCCGCCGCGTGGGGGCCACCGTGCAGACCCGTTGGGATGCCCTGGAGGACCCCGGCAACCAACGGCTGCGACTGCGTTTCCTGCGCCTTCGCCGGGCGGCGCTACGCGACTGGCCCACGTCGCGACCCTTCGGCGCGGGGTGCGCGTTGTCGGCGTCGCGCGTGCTACCGGGGCTGCCGTGAGCAGCGTCGCCCCCGACATCTTCGACGTGCCCGCGCGCTACGAGGGGGCGCTCGAGGGGTTTCGGCTCGCTGGCGTCGTCCAGGTCGTGCTGTTCCACGGTTCGCTGACGGCCGTCGCGTGGGCGCTCGGCCGCTGGCTGCCCGACACCGTCCCGGCGCACGGCGGCCAGTACCAGCTACCCCTGGCGGCACTGGTGGTCCAGGTCCCGCTGATGTTGCTGGCGGGAACGCTCTTTCGCAACAAGAAACGCCGCGAGTTTCACTTCGTACACGCGCTCTTGTCGGTGGCCAACTTCACCTGGCTCGGCGCCCTGACCTGGGCAGGGCCGTCATTCCTCGCGGCGATCCTCATCTCGCTCTTCGTGCTGTGGGCCTACCACGACGCCTGGGTGTCGGGCAGCACCGACGCCCGGGCGGTGTACCTGGTGGCGGCGCCGGCCGCCGACGTGGCGCTCCTGTCGCTCGACGCCGCCGGGGGGCGAGGCCTGGTGTGGGCCTGGAGCCACGAGCGGAACTCGGTGCTCTCC
>CAYHRZ010000226.1:0-8194 GCA_964359125.1 uncultured Klebsiella sp.
GCCACTGGTGCCGGGCATCATCACGTCGAGCAGCACCACGTCGACGTGCTCGCGGGCGAGGGTCCCCAGGCCCTCGTCGACGCTGCCCGCCTCGAGGACGCGGTGCGCCGACTCCAGCACCGCCCGCGCGAGCGCCCGGTTGACTGGCTCGTCGTCGACTACCAGCACGACCGCGCTCATGGGGGGAGTGTAGCATTTTGTCGCACGTGCGGCTGCGGTCGCGACCTAGTCCTGCAACCCGGTAAGCGTGCCCACCGCAACGATTATTTGCGTGTTAGTGTCCGAGTCGATGGGTGACTGGCCGGACTTCGAGGTTGATCGCTTGGCCGGCGCGCTGATGCGCGTGGACCTCTACGAGCAGCGCTACCTCGCCGTGGGGGAGTACCATAGCGTCGTCAACCACCTGCTGCGCTCGGCCTCGGCAGCCTGCCTGTCCGACCGCGAGGACGAGGCCGTGCGCCTCGTCGCCCGGGCGGCCAACCGGATGGACGAGTGGGTTCGTGCCGTTCGCGAGGGCAAGGTCAAGGGCACCGCCTTCGCCGATCTCGCCTGCACCCGGGGCTGGCTGGCCGTGGCGGTCGCGCCCTCCGCGGTGTCCGAGGAGAGCGCCCGGTCCTTCCTGGTGGCCACGGCCGTCGCACCGCCGGGGCCCGTTCAGAACGCCCGGATGGTGGCGGCGACCATCCTCGGCGAGCCACTGTCCATCAACGCCGCCGCCGGGGGCGCGGAACTCACCGACGCCGGGCTCGGCTTGCCGCTCAAGCGCTTCGTGCTCGCCTTGCTGGCGGGCGACGAGCCGGTGATGCGCAAGTGCATCCATACCTGGCTCGTGGAGAAGATGGAGGCCACCATGACCCACGAGTGGGGGGCCTACAACGAAGTGCCGATCGAGGTTTCCGGTGCACTGGCGCTGGCGGAGCGGCGCGGGTGCCCCCTGCCCATCAAGAGCAACCGGGTCCTCACCCGCTTCCGGGCGTCGTAGGCAGCGCGGCCGCGCGGCCTTGATACGATGCCGGCCATGTCGATCGGCACATCTCCTCCGCGTCGCGACGGCCTAGAGAAGCTCGTGGGCACGGCGGTGTACGCCGACGACCTACGCCCGGAGGGCCTGCTCTACGGCGCGACCGTCCGCTCCACGCGGGCCCACGCGCGGGTGGTCGGGCTCACCCGGGACCCCACGTTCGACTGGGCCGGCGTGACCGTGGTCACCGCGCGCGACGTACCCACGAACATCGTGACCCTGATGACCGACGACCAGCCGGTTCTCGCCGACGGCGTCGTCAACCACGTGCACGAGCCGATCGCGCTCGTCGCGGCGCCCACGCGCGAACGCGCGCTCGCCGCTGCGCGGGCGGTGATCGTGGCCTACGAGGACCTTCCCGTGCTGGCCGACCCCCTGGTGGCGGAGGGTCACGCGATCCAGATCTTCGGTGACGACAACGTCTACAAGCGCATCTCGATCCGTCGCGGCGCCATGGGCGGCCGCGAGGGGATCAGGGTGGGCGGGCGGTACAGCACGGGGCTGCAGGAGCAACTCTACATCGAGCCCATGAGCATGCTGGCGTGGCCCCGTGCCGACGGCGGCTACACCGTGTGCGGTTCGATGCAGTGCCCCTACTACATCGACCGCGCCGTGAAGCGCATGCTGGGCAGGGACCTGGTCAACGTGGTGCAGGCGGTGACCGGGGGCGGTTTCGGAGGCAAGGAGGAGTACCCCTCGATGCTCGCCTGCCACGCGCTCTTGCTGTCCCGCGCGACCGGCAAGCCTGTCAAGATCACCTACCGCCGCGACGAGGACCTCCGGGCGACGACGAAGCGGCACCCGGCGGTGATCGACATCGACACGCTCGTCTCCCCCGAGGGCGACATCCTCGAGTTCAACGGTCGCGTGGTGATGGACGGGGGTGCCTACCACACCCTCTCCACGGTGGTCTTGTCGCGGGCAATCCTCCACTTGACGGGCCCTTACCGCGCCGCCGCGGTGGCGCTCGACGGTACCTGCGTGGCCACGCACACCCCGCCCAACGGCGCTTTCCGGGGCTTCGGTGCGCCGCAGGCGCAGTGGGCCACCGAGCGGCACATGGACCGCATCGCCCGCACCCTTGGCATGGACCCGCTGGCCCTGCGTCGCCGCAACCTGTTCACCGAGGGCGACATCACCGCCACCAACCAGCGCCTGCACGAGCCGGGGGGCTTCGCGGTGCTGCACGAGGCGCTGGCAGCGGCCGCGGCGCCGTTCGACCGGAAGGTGATTCGACCGGGGGTGGCCGGCGCCTCGATGAAGGCGGGCCGCGGCGTCGCGCTGGCCTGGCACGGCTGCGGATTCACGGGCAACGGCGAGGCGAAGATCAAGGGGAAGGTCGCCCTGGAGTTGGTCGATGGCACGGTGAACGTGCTCATTGCCAGCACCGACATCGGCCAGGGCACCGAGACCATCTTCCCGCAGATCGTGGCCGAGGTGCTCAACATCGAGCTTCACCGCGTGCAGATGGCTCCACACGACACGGGCCGGGTCCCCGACTCGGGCCCCACGGTGGCCAGTCGCACGGCGATGGTGGTCGGGGGCACGGCCCTGCTGGCCGCGAAAGCTCTGGTTCGACGTCTGCAGTTTCTCACCAACTCGGACGAGGACCAGTTCGACCTCCAGGTCACGCGGCTGGCGTTCTCCCACGCCCCGGGCACGGTGGTGCGGGTGGAAGAGACCTACGAGGTGGACCCCAACATCCAGTGGGACATGGACACCTACCAGGGCGACGCCTACCCCACCTACGGCTGGTCCTGCGTGGTGGTCGACCTGCGGGTCGACACCGACACCGGCGAGGTCATCTACGACCGCGTGGTGACGGCCACCGACGTCGGCAAGGCGCTGAACCCGGTCCTCGCCTCGGGACAGATCGAGGGGGGCACCTTGCAGGCGCTCGGGTGGGCCACGCAGGAGCACGTGGTGCTCGACGCCCAGGGCGGTATGCGAAACGACCGGCTCACGAACTACATCATTCCCACGACCCTGGACGCACCCGACATGGTCACCCGGCTGGTGGAGATCCCGTTCGCCGGGGGCCCCTTCGGCGCCAAGGGGATCGGGGAGATCCCCATGGACGCACCGGCGGCGGCCGTGGCGCAGGCCATCGAGCGGGCCACCGGCGCCGTCCTGGACCACCTGCCGATGAACCCCGAGCGGGTGCTCGCGGGCCTGGAGGAGAGTTGATCCGTTTCCAGTGCAACGGCCGCGCGGTGTCCACCGAGATGCCGCCGATGTCGCGACTGCTCGACGTGCTCCGCGAGGACCTGCGCCTCACGGGGAGCAAGGAGGGCTGTGGCGAGGGTGAGTGTGGCGCCTGCACCGTGGCGATCGACGGCGAGGTGGCGATGAGCTGCTTGGTGCCGGTGTGCCAGGTGGAGGGCGCCGCCGTCACCACGGTGGAGGGCCTGGCCGCGCCCGCCTTGCACGCCGTCCAAGCCGCTTTCCTCACGCACGGCGCGGCCCAGTGCGGGATCTGCACCCCCGGCTTCCTGGTGGCGGCGGCGGCGCTCCTGGGCGAGAACCCGGCACCCACGCGGGAAGAGGCGCGGGTGGGGTTGGCGGGGAACCTGTGCCGCTGCACCGGGTACCAGAAGATTGTCGACGCGGTGGTGGATGCGGTGGTGGGGAGCCGAGGCGCGATGAGTCGCGCCACCACGCCCGGCGGCGCCACCACGCCCGGCGGCGCCACCGACCGCCGTGGAGAGCGCTGATGCTGGCATGCACCGCCCCCGTTCACCGCCCTCGCACGCTCGACGAGGCGCTCCGCGTCCGCGCCGAGACGCCGGCCGCGACCGTGCTCGCGGGCGGGACCGACGTCCTGGTCTACATGGAGGCGGGGGTGTTGGCGCCCAGCGCGGTCATCGACCTCTGGGGCTGCGCGGGACTGCGCGGCATCGCGCTCGACGCCGGCCAACTCCGCATCGGGGCAACGACCACCTACACCGACCTCGTGCGCGACGACCGGGTGCCGTCGGTGCTGCGGGAGGCGGCCCTCACCGTGGGCGCGGTGCAGGTCCAGAACCGGGGCACCGTGGGTGGCAACGTGTGCAACAGCTCCCCGGCGGGCGACACCCTGCCGGTGTGGCTGGCGCTCGACGCCGACTTCGAACTCCGGAGCGTGCGGGGCACGCGCCGCGTTGCCGCCGCCGCCTTCTGGCAGGGCTACAAGCAAACCTCCCTGGCGGCCGACGAGCTACTCACGGCGATCTACCTACCCGACGTGGGGGGCGAGGCGCACTTCCGCAAGGTGGGCACCCGCATGGCGCAGTCCATCAGCAAGGTGGTGTTCTGCGGCCGGCGCGCCCAGGGCGTGGCGCGCCTGGCCTTCGGGGCGGTCGGCCCGGTCCCGCTGCGCGTCCTCGCCGCCGAGGCCGCGATGGTGGCCGGCGCCCCGGTCAACGAGGTGGTCCGCCTGGTGCGGGAGGGCATCACGCCCATCGGCGACGTGCGCTCCACCGCCGACTACCGGCGCCGGGTGGCGGGCAACGCCGTGCGGCGCTGGCTCGAGGGCTAGCGGGGCCCCTCAGCCAGCGTACAAGCCCTCGATCACGTCGCGGTAGGTCTCGCCGATCACCCGGCGCTTCAGCTTCATCGTGGGGGTGAGCGTGCCGTCGTCGACCGAGAGGGGCCGAGGCAGCCAGGCCCACTTCTTCACCTGCTCGAACGGCGCCAGCGTGGCGTTGAGGCGTGCGAGGCGGTCGGAGGCGACGGCGTCCCGCCCCTCGGTCCCGTGCTCCGGGTCCGGGGCGAAGAGGGCGACCAGGAAGGGGCGCCCCTCGCCGACGACGATCGCCTGCCCCACCGGGCCGCCCTCCAGCGGCTTCTCCAAGTTCACCGGGGGGATCTTCTTGCCGCCCGCGGTGATGATGATCTCCTTCTTCCGGTCGGTGATCCGCAGGAACCCGTCGTCGTCCACCACCCCGATGTCGCCGGTCCGGTACCAGCCGTCGGGACTGAAACTGTCGGCGGTCGCGGCCGGGTTGTTCCAGTACCCGGAGAAGAGCCCCGGTCCGCGGGTCTCCACCTCGCCGTCGGCGGCAATGCGCACCTCGGTCCCCGGCAGCGGCTTGCCGACCGTCCCGAAGCGGAACTGTCCCGGGCGATTCAGGGTCGCGGGCGCCGCGGTTTCCGTGAGGCCCCAGCCCTCCATCACGTCCACGCCGAGGGCGTGGAAGAACCGCGCGACCTCGGGGTCCAGGCGCGCGCCCCCGCACACGAACATGCGGAGTTCGCCGCCGAAGACGGCGCGGACTTTGCGGTACACCAGCCGGTCGTAGCAGCGCCAGCGGGTCGCCAGCCACCACGACGGCACCCGCCCGGCTTCGAGGCACTCGCTGCGCTCGCGGCCGGTGGCCATGGCCGCGGCGAAGATCCGCTGGCGGAGCGGCGACGCCTGGGCCACTTGTCCCTCCACGCGCGCCTTGATTTTCTCCAGCATGCGCGGCACCGAGGCGAGCACGCTGGGCCGGGCCTCCTTGACCACGTCGAGGAAGTCCTCGATACGGGGGCAGAACCACGCTTCCACGTCTTCGAGCAAGCCGCGGTACACCGTGATCCGCTGCAAGACGTGGGCGAGCGGCAAGAACACCAGCGAACGGTCGCCCTCGGCGAGCGGCACCACCTCGCGGCTGGTCACCGACACGGCGTGGATCGCGCGGTGGGTGAGCACCGCGCCCTTGGGGTCGCCGGTGGTGCCGGAGGTGTAGACGATGGCGCAGGGGTCCTCGGGCTTCACCTCGGCCGCGCGCCGCCAGAAGGCCTCGCTGTCCGCCTGCTCGGCGGGCAGTTCCCAGGTCGACCGGAAGCGCAGCTCGGGCACCTCGATCGCCGCGAGGCGGTCGAGGGTGGCCTCGCTGTCGACGAAGAGTGCCTTGGCCCCGCTGTGGCGCAGTTGCCACGCGACCTGGTCGGGGGTGAGCGTGGGGTAGATCCCCACGGTCACGCCACCGCGGCAGAGCACCGCGAAGTCCAGGGACGTCCAGTTGGGGTGGGGAGGTCCGAGGATCGCCACCCGGTCGCCGGCCTCGATCCCCATCTTGTCGAGCAGCGCGGCGGCGGCGAGGACGTTCGTCTCGCAGTCGCGGCCGGTGGTCTGGTTCCAATCTCCGGCCACCTTCACGCGGGCGTAGGGACGGTCGCGGGCGCGGTCGAACTTCGCGCGAAGCATCGCGGGGATGGTGCTCATTGCCCACCGGTAATCCGGGAACGCCACGCCGCCCCGTCCCGCGCGTGGAGCGTCGTGGCCGTCGACCCCGAGTCGCTAGTCTGCGACGGGCGCGCTCACCATGGCGCAGTCCATGGACAGGTCCGGGATGTTGTCGGCGGTGACGGCCGGGGGCGAACCGTAGCGCTGCACCATCAGGAAGTCGGTGATGGTCGCGTCGGGATCGGGGGGGAAGTAGTGACCGTCCTTGTGGGCGCAGAGGGTGACGCTGTGCCCGTCGCCGGCGAGTTGGTCGGCGAAGGTCTGCGTGAGCTCGTCGAACTGAATCACGTAGCCCCCGGCGTTGTACGTGTCGTTCTCGCCGCCGTACACCAGCAGCGCCGGGAAGGGGTAGGCCGGGGTGTCGTAGGCGACAAGGTCGCCCGTGCCGCCCGACCACGGCGCGATGGCGGCGAGGGTGTCGCCCCGGTGGATGCCGAGGTAGGTCGTCCACAGTGCGCCGGCGCTCATGCCGGTGCTCGTCACTCGGCGTACGTCGGCGTCGAAGCCCTCCACGACGCAGGTGCGGAGGTCGTCGTACAGCGCGAGGTCGAAGGCGGCGTTGCCGGTGAAGCCCCACTCGAAGGGCATGCTGTCGTCGCTGTCGGGGACTACCACGATCGCCTGGTTGGCCTCGGCGAAGGTATCGAGGTCCAGCCAACTCACCATCTGCTTGGCGGTGGCGCCGAGGGGGTGCCACACGAAGACCACCGGCAGCTGCGGGGGTCGATCCTCGGGGAAGTACACGTAGGCCTTGCGGTCCAGGCCGCCGGACGTGAAGGTGACCTTCCCGGTCTCGTCGAAGTTCGGGCACTCGCCGGCTGTCGGCTCGGCCAGGTCGGCCGGGGGCTCGCCCTCGTCGACCAGGTCGGCGGTGTCGGCATCCGTGGACTCGGGGGCGGTGGACCCGGGGGCGCAGGCGAGCAGGAGCAGCATGCGCGCGATCTAGCCGGCCGCTGGCTCAGTCGCTGGCCAAACAGGGGGTGTACCGGTCGGCACCGGCCTGGAGCAGGCTCAACTGGGCGTCGAGCGCGCGCGCGAGGGCCGCGGCGCCCGGCACGGTGGCGAGGTCCCACGCCGGCGACGCCTCCGCCGGGTCGGCGGCCAGGTCGTAGGCGGCGACGGAGGTGGCCCGGCAGTCGCGCACCACCTTCACGCCGTCCGCCTGCGCGTAGGCCTCCACCACTTCCAGGGCGTCGTCGTCGTTGGGGAATCGGACGCCGTAGGCGAAGTCGTGCCCCGCGACGGAGGCTTCCGTGTCGCCGGGGATCGCCACGCCCATCGCCGACAGCGCCACCGGGATCACGTCGGTGGTCCGGAGCAGGGTGGACACCGTGCCCGGGCGGAGCCGAGGGTGGTAGGCCAGGAGCGGCAGGTTGACCAACTCCCCGCGCAGCGAGGAACCGTGGCCGAAGTAGCCGCTGCCGTCGTCGTCGAGCGTTTCCCCGTGGTCCGCGGTGACGACCACCAGCGTGTCGTCGAGGCGACCCGTCGCTTCCAGGTCGGCGATGACGCCGTCGATCTCGGCGTCGGCACTGAGGGTCTCCGCGGCGTAGAGGCCCGCGAGCCACGTTCGCATCGCGTCCTGGTCGCCCGCGCTGGCCCAGGCGTACTGGGCGAGGATCGACTCCTGCTCGGCGTAGGTGACCGGCCAGGGGTAGGCATCCGTGTCGACGAAGGCGTCGCGGTAGGGTTCCGGCGGCAGGTACGGGTAGTGGTTGTCGACCGGCTGCCAGTGCAGGAAGAACGGGGCCTCGATCCCGGCCAGGAGTGAGCGCACCTCGGCCGACAGCGCGGCCGCGTCCGTGTGTCCCCAGGCGCCTGGATCTGCCGTGTAGTGGTCGAAGCCCTGGGCGAAGCCACCGGCCTCGCTCACCCAGGGGTTCCCCGACACCAGGGCGGTCGTGTAGCCCTGCTCCTGCAGGTGGCTGGCGAAGGTGGGCGCCGTGAAGGGGTCGTCGAGTTCT
>CAYHRZ010000227.1:0-8173 GCA_964359125.1 uncultured Klebsiella sp.
AGCACGAGCGGCGCGAGGAGGTGATCCAGTACATCTACGAGAAGTACGGCCGCGAGCGCGCCGCGATGGTCAACGAGATCATCGCCTACCGGGGACGGTCCGCCGTGCGCGACGTGGGCAAGGCCTGCGGCCTGGGGCTGGACCAGGTGGACCGACTGTGCGGTTTGATCGACGCCTGGGGCAAGCTCGGCGAGGGCGACGAGGTGCTGCGCGAGGCGGGCCTGGACCCGGCGGATACGCGCGTGGCCCTGGCCATGCGCGGGGCCCGGGAGATCCAGGGTTTCCCGCGTCACACGTCGATCCACGTGGGGGGCTTCGTGATCAGCGACGGTCCGCTGGTCAACCGGGCGCCGGTGGAGCCGGCCACCATGGCCGGGCGCACCGTCATCCAGTGGGACAAGGACGACGTCGACGAACTCGGCTTCGTCAAGGTCGACTTGCTGGCGCTGGGCATGCTCACCGCCATTCGCAAGTGTTTCGACCTGGTGCGCGCCAGCACCGGCCAACACCACGACCTGGCTACCACCCCCCGGGAGGACCCGGCGGTGTACGAGATGCTCGGCGAGGCCGACAGCATCGGCGTGTTCCAGGTGGAGAGCCGCGCCCAGCAGGGGATGTTGCCCAGGCTGAAGCCGAAGAACTTCTACGACCTGGTGATCGAGGTGTCGGTGGTGCGGCCGGGGCCGATCCAGGGGGGCATGGTCCACCCCTACCTGCGCCGGCGGCAGGGGCTGGAGCCGGTGGAGTACGCGGATCCGCGGCTGGTGCCGATCCTGGAGCGTACGCTGGGGGTACCGATCTTCCAGGAACAGGTGATGGCGATGGCGGTGGCGGTGGGCGGGTTCACCCCCGGCGAGGCGGACCAGTTGCGCCGCGCCCTGGGGGCCTGTCGTAAACGGGGGGGCCTCAGCGAGCTCACCGACCGGCTGATGAAGGGGCTACTCGACAACGGACTGGAGCCCGAGTACGCGGAGCGCGTGTGTAAGCAAATCCAGGGCTTCGCGGAGTACGGGTTCCCCGAGTCACACGCCGCGAGTTTTGCTCACCTCGTGTATGTCTCCGCCTGGCAGCGGTGTTTTTTTCCGGCGGCGTTCACGGCGGCGTTGGTCAACGCCCAGCCGATGGGTTTCTACGCCCCGCGCACGCTGGTGGCCGACATCGAGCGGCACGGGGTGGAGGTACGCCCGGTCGACGCCACGGTGTCTGACTGGGACTGCACGCTGGAGCCCGGCACCGACGGCCCGGCCATCCGGCTGGGCCTGCGGCTGGTGAAGGGCCTCGGCGAGGCGGAGGCGCGGCGCCTCGTGAAAGCCCGCAACGAGCGCCCCTTCGACAGCCTGCCGGACCTCGCGGCGCGCACCGCCATGGATCGCGGCGCGGTGCGCGCCCTGGCCCGGGCCAACGCGCTGCGGGGGTTGCCGGTGTTGGCGGAACCGTCGTTGCCCGGTGAGCCGCAGTCGCGCACCGGGCCGCAGTCGCGCGATTCATCGCGCGCTGGGCATGCGGTCCCCGCCTCGCGGCGGGAGATGTCGTTCGCGGCCGACGGCCTGTGGCCGGGGCTGTTCGCGCGCCTGTCGCGAGGGGTCGACGCCGAGCTACCGGTTGCCAGCCCCGCCGAGGAGATGCAGGCCGACTACGCCACCGTGGGCCTCACCCCGGGCACACACCCGATGGCGCTAGCCCGCGAAGAGTTGGATCGGGATCGGGTGGTGCCCCTGGGCCGGCTCTACGAGCTGCCCGATGGCTCGCCGGTGCTCATCGCCGGGCTGGTGGGGGTGCGGCAGCGGCCCGACACCGCGTCGGGCGTGATCTTCCTCATGCTGGAGGACGAGACGGGCACCGCCAACGTGGTGGTGTGGCCCAAACTCTACAAACGACAGCGCACCACGATTCGCACGGAGCGACTGCTGCGCATCCGCGGCACCCTCCAACGCATGGACGGCGCGATCAGCATCGTGGCCAAGCACGTCCGGGCGATGCGGATCGGGGCGGAGATCGTGGCGAGGAGTAGGGATTTTCACTGAGGGCGATGAGCGCGCCGCCACGATTTCCGGGGACCCTACTCGCACGTGTACGTGTCCGCATTGCAGGTGAAGTCGGCGACGCCGTCGAAGCTGTAGGAGGCGTGCACGGTCAGGCTGTCGTGGAAGTAGCCGTCCCAGGAGGCGAGGGCGATGTCGTCGGGGGTGTTGTCGGTCTCGCCCGCGCCCCAGTCGGTGTTGTCCGAGATCAGCACGTTGGTGAAGGCGATGTCACCGCCGACAGCCAGGGCACCCTCTGGCTGCCCCTCGGCGTCGAAGGGGGGACTCGCACTCGAGGATCGAGTTGCGGGCCGACGAGCAGTCCTCGTCGTCGCCGGTGGGCCCGCCGCCACCAGCTCCACGTTGTGGAACTCGACGCGGCCGTGCCAGCGAATCCACGAGCGTGCCGTCGGGGTGCGGCACCAGCTGCGGCCGCGGCTCGGGATTCCCCTCGATGACGATCTCGAAGCCCCCCGGCGCGGACGGGCACACTATGTCGTGGCGCGGCAGCTCGTGCCTGCCCGCCGGTCGGCAGGGTCATCGCCTGCATCGCGGTCGCCCGCCCGCGCTCCCCCCGCGCTCCCCCCGCGCGCAGGCCGGGTGACGCAAGTGGGGGGGGTGTGGGTGGCGGCCGTCGTGAGCAGGAGTGGGCCTGTCCGGACGCGGGTCCCCGAGTGACGAGGCCATCGGCCCACGTGGGCGAACCCCTCTGCTCGCAACCGGAGCTTCGCGGCTTGGCGGCTTGGCGCGGGACTCAGCGGGGACGTGGCGGCGGCGGTGCGGCGTTGACGTGACGAGGCACAGGGCACGCAAAGCCGCGGAGACGCCAAGAACGTGCCCCCAAGGGGGGCGACGAGGGCGGCGGCGCAGAGTGTACAATTTCCTGCCCGTTGCCGGTGGGAGCCCCACCGCGCTGTCACCCACGTGGGTCAAGCGTTGTTGCCTGTTGCGATGGGTTGGACCGCGCCACCACGGTCTCGATGGACGCGAGGAATCGCGCTGCCACGTCCCCCAGGGGGCGGTGGATCACGCCACTACGGCTTGCGCGCCACCACCACCATCGCCGTCCCCCGGCCCGCGGGGACCTCGCTCACCTCGGCGGTGGCGAAGCCCGCGTGGAGCAGCATCCGCGCGAAGTCGCCTGCTTGTTCGGGTGTCCACCCGTGGCTGGCGAGGCCGGTGGCGCCCGGCTGGGTACGTTTCTCGACAATCACGAAGCGGCCGCCCGGGGCCAGCACGCGCTGCGCCTCGGCGATGCCACCGGGCAACTCAGGCCAGTGGTGCACAGACAGCAACGACCACACCACCGTGGCCCAGTCCGGGTCGACCGGCAGGCGCTCGGCGAGACCGTCGCGCCAACGGATCGGCAGCGCCCGCGGCGTGAGCCAGCCCGCGATGCGGCGCATCATCGGCGCGGGGTCCGCCCCCACCACCTCGGCGCCGCGCCGCGCCGCGAGCCGTGCCGCCGTCCCGGGCCCACAACCGATGTCGACCAGGCGGTCCCTTGGTCCCACCGCGGCGGCCTGGGCCGCCACCCGGGCATTGGCCCCGCCCAAGAGGGCCATCGCGAAGCCGAGCAAGAAGCCGACCGGGCCCGCGAAGTGCCCCTCGCCGGCGTGGTGGTTCGGCACGAGGTGATGGCTCACCGGGCCCCCTTGCGCGCGACGAAGGACCACACCGGTGGCATCACCATGAAGCTGGTGGTCGACCGTTCCGCCTCGCGGAACTCGGCGAAGAAGGCCTCGGCCTCGCCGGGCGACAGCGCGCCCATCTCCACCAGCCGCGGCACGTAGTTGCGCCACCAGGTGGCCCCCCACTGCCACATCGTCTCCGAGGGCGCCGCGTGACGGGCGTGCAACTCGCGGTGTTCAACGTGCATCCCCGCCCGCTCCAGCATTGCCGGCACCCGGCCCATCACGTCGGGGTCGCCGCCGCGCTCGCGCCACGACGCGGCGGTGAGCTCCACCACCCGGGTGAACCAGGGGCGCCGGGGGGCCAGGGTCATCGTCGTGTAGTTGAAGTAGTCGTGGATCACCCACGCGCCGCCCGGGCGCAAGGCTGCGGCCACGCCGCGCACCACGGCCTCCGGGTCCGCCACAAAACACAGCACCCACCGTGCGAAGGCGAGGTGGAAAGGCGCCTCGCCGGCGAGCACCGGTTCGAGGGCCTGGACGTCGGCCACGCGGCCCTCGCACTGGGGCAGGTGGCGCGCCGCCGCCCCGGTCTGCACGGCCTGCACGAAGCCGGGCGACTCGTCGATGCCGATCACCGCGCCTTCCCGCCCGACGAGTTGGCCCAGGTCGAAGCTCGCGAAGCCGGGACCGCAGCCCACGTCGAGCACCCGATGCCCGGGCTGCACGCCGGCGCGTTTCCAGCTCGAGTGGGCGGCGTCGGACCAGAGCCGGTGCTGGAAACCGAGGCGGTCCAACTCGGCCTGGTGGGTGCCGAGCACGTACTCGCGGGGCGACGACATGGCCCCGGCTAGCCCGTGCGGCGGGCGGGTGCCCGCGCGGCCTCGCACCGCGGATAGGTGCCTAGGGTGACCCTCCTCCCCCTCCTCCTCGCCTGCGACCTGGCCGTGACCACCGAGGAAACCGACGGTCACGCCCACCAGTTCAGCATCCCGCGCGAGGACCTGCGCGACCCGCCCGGCGACGGCCTCGTACTGGAGACGACCGAGACCGGTGGCCACAGCCACGGCGTGCCGGTGAGCGTGACCAGCCTCAAACTGCTGGGCGAGCGGGGAGGGATCGGCGTGACCGGCCTCACCGACGAGAGCGAGGGCCACGAACACGAGTGGCACGCCGACTAGCGAGGTCGGCGCGATACGGCGCCGCCGTGAAGCGCCCGCTGTTGATCGTCACCGCCGGCCTCCTCGGCTGCGTGGGCCCGTGTGGCGGCCTGGGCGTCAGTCACGGCGACCTCGAGAAGGTGGTCTCGGCGCTGGAGCACGTCGATCCCGAGCACCTCCCGGTGTTGCTGGCCGCGGGTGCCGCCGAGGCCGGCGTCGGGGGATGGGGGTGTCGCCCCGTGATGGAGGCCGTGGCCAACGCGGACCCCGCGCAGCGCGCCACGCTGGTGACCGCCGGCATCGACGACTGCAACATGCGCTGCCCACCCAGCCTCGCCGCCCTGCAGCCCATCCTCGCCCTGGAGCCCGCCGAGCAGACCAGCCGCCTCGTCGTCGCCTGCGGGGGAGAGGACCCGGTGTTCGGCGGCAGCCTCGCGGGCCTGCGCTCCGGCATGGAGCCGATGACGTACGCCATGTACCGGCACATCTACGAGGAGATCGACGCGGCGCTGGGGCTGTACCCCGGCGACGAGGACCTGTGGGCTCGTTTCGTCGCGCTCCGCCCCGCGCTGGCGGTGCAGCTCGACGCGGCGTGGCCCGGCGTGAACGACCAACCCTACACCTTGGCAACCGCGGCGAGCGCGGCGCCGGCGGTGGTGGGCAACGTGGACTTGGCCGCCGTGGCCAGGGTGCTCGAGCAACGCCGCGGGGCCCTGGTGGCGTGTGTGGGCGGGGCGCCCGCGGGATCCTACCGCGCCGACGAGGGTGCGCGTCGCCGACTCGACCGCGAGATCGCCGAGAACGCTGGGATTATCGGCGATATCTATGCGGGCGAGGACGCGTGGGGAACCCCTGGAAACGACGACGTGCGGGTGCTCTTCGACATCAGCTTCGCGGCGCGTGGTGGCGCCGCCCGGGTGACGGTCCGCGACGGCAATGCCGGCTGGGAGGCCAACGAGTGCCTGGTGGCGGCCCTCGCCGACGCGCCCTGGTCCGGTGCCCACGCCGGCGACGCGGCGATGGTGGCGTGGCCACACTTGCTGGTCGACGCGCCTGAGCCGGAGCCGGAGCCCGGGCCCGATCCGTCGGAGTCCGAACCGTCGCCGCCCGGCCTCTCGCACGGCAGCGACATGATCCGCCTCGGCGCCCTCGACGACGACGTGATCCGCGGGGTGGTGACGCGCCACCTCGCCCAGGTCCGCTACTGTTACCAGCGCGAGTTGACCACCTCCCCCGCGCTGTCCGGGAAGATCGTCGTGAAGTTCGTCGTCGCCCGCGACGGCACGGTGTCGAGCGCCACCACGAAGTCCACCACCATGCACGACGAGGCGGTGGAGGACTGCATCAACAGCCGCTTCATGCGGATGCAGTTCCCGAAGCCGGAGGGCGGCGGGATCGTGATCGTGAGCTACCCGATCGTGTTTTCCGCGGGGTAGTCCGCTACGGACACCCGCCCTCGTCCCAGTAGTCGGCGTTGTCGGCGCTGTTGCACTCCGCCAGGGCTCCGTCCACCTCCGCGCGTAGGCCGTCGGCGCCGATGCTGCTCGCGGCGAAGGCAAACTCGAAGGGCGCGCTGCGATCCCCGGGCCAGAGGGGCTCGTCGAGGCCCTCGCTGCCGAGCAGGGTCTCTGAGGCGCCGTCGAGGGCGTAGAGCGAGACGGTCACCCCGGCGGGGGCGAACACGAGGCCCGTGTTGTCGACGATCACGTACGCGGTCGCCGTGTCGGCGTCGCAATCCGTACACACGCCGAGCACGGTGACCTCCAGGTTGGCCACGGCCGCCGGGTCCACGGCGGAGCCGCCGGCGTAGCTGTCGCCCCAGCCGCGCTGCCCACGCGTCATCGAGGCTTCCGTCCAGGCGACCGAGGGATCCATCGGCTGGAGGTCGTCGTCCCAGGCGTTGACCAGGTAGGCGTGCTGGTTGAACAGCGTCCGCGCGCTCGGCCACTCGCCGTCGCCGGCGCCGAGCACGTGGATGCCGTCCCAGCCGGAGTAGGCGTAGTCGTTGCTGGCGAGCACGATCTCCGCCTGCCCGTCGCGGTCCACGTCGGCCACCACCGGGTGTTCGCGCAGCGTGCCGCTGGCGTGGCTGGTGGTGTTGTAGAGTTCGCTGCCCGTGGCCCCGTCGAAGACGTAGAGCTCGCTCTCGTCGGCGTAGACGATCTCCATCGCGCCGTCGGCGTCGAAGTCGAAGGCGGTGGAGCTGGAAGACTCCGAGGAGCTGTCGTCGATGGTGGCGCGCCACTTGAGCGTGCCGTCGCTCTCGAGGACGGTGTAGCGGCTCGCGCCGCCCACCCCGATGTCGAGGGAGCCGTCGCCGTCGAAGTCGCCCACCACCGCGGGCCCGGCACCGCCACCGGAGATGCTCGTGGACCACAAGAGCGTGCCGTCGTCGTCGAGCAGGTCCACCCGGTCGTTGCTGCGGTCGCTGTTGACCACCTCCAGCTGCGGGTCCCCGTCGAACTCCCCCACGGAAGCGTGGCCGGTGGTGCGGGTCGACGTCCACATCACCGTGCCGTCCATCTCGCAGGCACCGTCGCCGCCCACCAGCTCCAGCTCCCCGTCGGCGTCGATGTCGGCGGCGAAGCCGAAGTAGCTGTCGCTGAAGGCGGTGCACGTGGAGACGAGGTTGCCCTGGTAGTCGAGCACGGTGGTGCCGGCCGTCACCTCGGCGAGGCCGTCGCCGTCCATGTCGGCGATGAAGGGGGCGAGGTACACGCTCTTGGTGCTGTCCCACACCCACTTGGCGGTGCCATCGGCCTCGAAGGCGAGCACGTCGCCGGTGCTGGACATCACCACGATGTCGGGCGAACCGTCCCCTTCTAGATCCCCCAGCGCGATCGAGCCGGCGCCCGCGACGTAGTAGGTGCTGCTCCCGGAGGTGAGGGAGCGGATGGACCGGATCTCGGTGCCGTCGTCACCCGAGAGCACCCGCAGGTAGCCCGACGATGAGTAGCTACTCGACGTGAACGTGGTGAACACCACGTCGGGCACGTCCTGGCTGTCGATCACCCCGTCGCCGTTGTCGTCGGTGAGGTTGCCCACCACTGGCGCGGCCATCACCTCGGTGTAGCTGCTACCCGTGCCGTAGGTGTAGGAGCTGCTGTCGCTGGTCCACTCGGTGCCCACCGTCCAGGTGGTCCCGAAGCTCCCCAGGCACGTGCTGTCGGTGCCCACGGAGGAAGCACCCGGCACGTCGTCGCAGACGCTGGGTTCCTCGCTGCCGTCGCAGTCGCTGTCGACGCCGTCGTACCAGGACTCGCCGGCACCGGGGTTCACGGCGGAGTCTGTGTCATCACAATCCGTGTTGTCCGCCACATTTCCAGACGGAGCGTCGCAGGCCGACACACTCGATGTATCA
>CAYHRZ010000228.1:0-8159 GCA_964359125.1 uncultured Klebsiella sp.
TGATGGAGGGCAAGAGCAACCTGTTCAAGAAGTTCGCGGACATCGACGCCATCGACATCGAGCTCGACGCGCGCACCGTCCCCGAGATCATCGCGGCCGTCAAGGCCATCGCGCCCACCTTCGGCGGCATCAACCTAGAAGACATCAAGTCGCCCGACTGCTTCATCGTCGAGAAAGAGCTCCAGGCCATGCTCGACATCCCGGTGTTCCACGACGACCAGCACGGGACCGCGATCATCGCCGCAGCGGGGCTGCTCAATGCCTGCTTCATCAGCGGGCGGAAACTGGAGGAGACCACGGTGGTATTCAGCGGCGCCGGTGCGGCTGCCGTCGCAACCGCCCTGCTACTGGAATCGCTCGGCGTCAAGCGCGAGCACATCTGGATGTGCGACAGCGAGGGCCTCGTCTACCCGGGCCGGAAAGAGCACGTCTTCCCTGAGAAGATGCACTTCGCCCAGGGCGATGCGCCCGCGAAGTTGGCCGAGGTGCTCCCCGGCAAGGACGTGTTCATCGGGCTCTCCGTGGGCGGCGTGCTCAAACCCGAGATGCTCAAGACCATGGCCCCGAACCCCATCGTGTTTGCCATGGCCAACCCCGATCCGGAGATTCACTACCACGAGGCCAAGGAAGCCGTCCCCAGCGCGATCGTGGCCACCGGCCGAAGCGACTACCCAAACCAAGTCAACAACGTCCTGGGCTTCCCCTTCGTCTTCCGCGGCGCCTTGGACTGCCGCGCGCGGGCCATCAACGAGGCGATGAAGCGGGCGGCCGTGCAGGCCCTGGCCGAACTGGCGCGCGAAGACGTCCCCGACGAGGTACTCGCAGCCTACAACGTGGGGAGTTTGCAGTTTGGCCCCGACTACATCATCCCCAAGCCCTTCGACCCCCGCGTGTTGTTGTGGGTGGCGCCCGCCGTGGCCAAGGCCGCGGCGGACAGCGGCGTGGCTCGGGAGCCCATCGCCAACCTCGACGCCTACCGCGCCAAGCTGGAGCGTTCGCTGGAGCGCAGCAAGGAAGTCCTGCGGCCGGTGATCGCCCGGGCGCAAGCCGCACCGTTGCGACTGGTCTTCCCCGACGGCGGGCATCCCCGCGTGCTGCGCGCCGCGCAGATCCTCGTGGAGCAGGGCATCTGCAAGCCGACGCTGGTGGGCGACGAGTGGCGCATCCTCAAACGGGCTGAGGAGAACAAGATCAGCCTCGAAGGCATCGAGATCGTAGAACCGCGCGACGGCCCCCGGATGGACGCCTACGCGGAGGCACTCTACAACGCCCGTCAACGCAAGGGTACCACCCGGCACAGCGCGAGGCTGTGGTTGCGACGCCCGGTGTACTACGCGGCGATGATGGTCCACAGCGGCGACGCCGACGGCATGGTGGGCGGCATCGACGCCCCCTACGCCGACACCCTGCGCCCCGCCCTGCAGGTCATCGGCCAGGACCCGGCGGTGCGGGTGGTGAGCGGCGCCTACATCATGCTCTTCAAGAACCGCGTGTTCTTCCTCGGCGACTGCACGGTCAACATCCTCCCGCAGCCACCGGAGCTGGCCCAGATCGCCATCAACACCGCCCGCCTGGCCCAGTCGCTGGGCTACACGCCTCGAGTGGCGATGTTGTCGTATTCCGACTTCGGCGAACACCGCGACAACCCAGAGGTCACCAAGATCCCCAAGGCGATCGAGTTGGTGCGCCAGCAGTGGCCCGACTTGGTCATCGACGGTGAGATGCAGGCCGACAGCGCGGTGAACGCCGACATGGCCGGCCGCGACTTCGCCTTCTCGAAGATTCAGGGCGACGCGAACGTCCTGGTGTTCCCCGGCCTCGCCTCGGGCAACATCGCCTACAAGCTGCTGCGAGAACTCGGCGGTGCCACCGCCGTGGGCCCGGTGGTGACGGGGCTGCGCAAGGCGGTCAACGTGCTAGCCCTCGGGGCCTCGGTGCGCGACATCGTCCACATCGCCGCGATCACCGTTTACCAGGCGCAGCTCACCGCCGCCGGAGAACACCCCCATGCCTGACCCCCGCATCACGTCGATTGTCGACCGCTCCGGCCACGCGGAAACCGTGGCCTGGGCCCACGAGGGGCACGGCAACGTGGCGTCCCTCCCCGACCCCGAGTTGGCCATTGCCGCCGCGCTGGTCCTCGGCAACGGCGTGGCGCTGGCTTCGGTGACCGCGCCCAAGCCGTTGCGAAAACTTGCCTCTGCGGCCCTACACAAGCTGAAGTCTCAAGGGGTGAAGGTGGCCGCGGCAGCCCCGCCGCGGAGCTTCTCGCTCGGCGCGGAGGAGGTCAACGTGCCCCCGCGTGCATTCTTGTCGCGACCCAACACCATGGGCAATATCCACCTGGTGCTCACGGCTACGGACCGCGACGGCAGCTGCATCATGGAGCTGATCTACGGAGGCTCCCGGCTCAACGACAACCACGGTCACGCCAGCCGGGGCGAGCTGCGGTCCTTCTGGCGCGAGTTGGAGAACGACCGGGCGATGGGCGAAATTCCCTTCGTCGCCGGCCTCCACCTCGGCGACGTGCTCGTCCAGGGCAAGCACGCGCACGGCTGGGACCACCTGCTGGAAAAGGTGGACCCGGGCACGCTTACCTCGGCCCGGCTGCTGGACCCGCTACGCCACGCGCCGCCTGCCAAGGACGACGACGGCGACCCGGGCGACTGGACCCTGCCCGCGTGGCTGGTTCCGCCCAAGGTCGTGGAGAGCACGTTGGAGTCGATGCCCCAGGAGTTGGCCCCGGAAGGCGAGGCGTTGCCCGAGGCCTGGCTCGAGGCCGGCACCGACGAGGCGTTGTCCGCCGCGAGGCACGAGTTCGCCACCGCTTGTGAGCAGTTCGCGCTGGCGTTCGCGTTGCTCGGGCGCCCCCGTGCGGCGGCCGAGGCGCGGTCGGTGAGGCGGCGCATCGAGGACGGCGAGGCCGGCCGCACCCTCCCCCAGGTGCGCCAGTCGCTGCTCCTGGCGGTCTACGACGAGATCCGCCGCCGTGACGAGGAGCAGCGCGCCGACATGGACGGCATCATGCGCATGGTCGGGAAACAAGGCGGGTAGTTCTCCGCGCCTGCCTGGGTGAAATTCACCATGCCGCCCGCCGGCGTCGGGGTGGGGAACGCCGAACCGCCCGTTCTCGAACTGGCACGCGCGTTGCAATAGAGGGTGATGAACTCCGGAGAGCCCGTGCCCCCCATCGTCTCGATCCTCTTGCCGACCGATTTCTCGATCGAGGCCGACGCCGCGTTCGCACACGGGCTCCGCCTCGCGGTCGCGCTGAACGCGAAACTCGACATCTTCCACGCGGAGCCAAGAAACGACCAGGCCGACTGGCGTTGGGCACCCAACGTGGCCGAGACGCTGGTTCGCTGGGGGGTACTGCGCCGCGGGGCGACCGAGGCCGACGTCGCCGCGCTGGGCATCGACGCCCGGCGCACGCAGATCGTGGGGCAGGCAGCGGAGACCGCCATCCTCAACGAGATGGCCGCGAGCCGCGCGGACCTGATCGTGATGGCCAGCCACGGGCGCAGTGGCCTCCGCCGCTGGCTGGAACCCTCGGTCATCGCGCCCGTGCTCCGGCACGCGCCGGTGCCGGTGCTGGTGATTCCCAGCGGCACCCAGGGGTTCGTGGATGCTACCACCGGCGAGGCCAGCATCTCGAGGGTGCTCGTGCCGATCGACCAGCGACCCCACCCCGCGCCGGCCTTCGACGCGGCGCTCCTGCTCACCCGGGCGATGCCGGGCGAACGAAGGGCCTTCGCGACCTTGCACGTGGGCTCCGGCAAGCCCGAGACGGACCTGTTGCTGGTGCCGCCGGGGATCGAGCTGTTCCACTGGTTCGCCGAGGGCGACGTGGTCGACGGCATCGCGCGCACCGCCAGCGAGTGGATGGCCGACCTGGTGGTGGTGGTGTCGGAGGGACGACAGAACTTCCTGGACACCTTGCGCGGCAGCACCGTGGAGCGGCTGCTCGACCGGGCACGCGTGCCCGTGCTGGTCGTCCCCGCGGGGTGGAGCGGCGCGTAGGCCTACCAGGCCAGCGACTGCCGTCCCAGAGCAAGTTCGAGACCGCGGATCGCGTGCGCCGAGTCGCCCACGACGTCGAGATAGAGCTGTTCGTCCGCGGCGCGCAGGGTCCCGATGTCGGCGAAGGTACCACCGTCTTCAAGTGACTTGACGGTGATGGCGAGGTTCTGGGCCGCACCCTCGATCACCTGGGACTGCTGGGCGTCGGGGGCGAAGAACCCGAGCGCCTGGAACTTGGAGATGGTCTCGAGCCAGTGCCCGAGGAACTTCATGCGCTGGACCAGCAACTTCGTGCGGTGCTGTCGCATGCGCTGCATCGCTTGGTCGTAGATGCGCAACTCGATCGGCAGGCGGTAGAACAGCAGGGGGACTTGAGCGGCGACCGCCGCCCGTGACTCGGGTCGTCCGAATCCCCGGGCGACGGCGAAGGAGGCGCCCTGGACCAGGTGCGCGCCACCGCAAGCGTAGCCGAACAACGGCTGGCCCTTGCGCTCGAAGGGCGCGCCGGCCTTCATGGCGGCGAACATGAACTTCGACTCGCTCGTCAGCACGGCCGCCGTGAAGTCGGTGAGGACGTCCATGTCCATCTCGGTGCCGTTCTCGGCGACCCAGCGCAACTCCTCGTCGGGCGCCCACGCGGCGAGGGCCTGGACCCCCCAGGGCATGTCGTTGAAGCCGTCGTAACTCAGCGCGTTCTGGTCGACCTGGAGCCAGGTCTTCAGCAGAGTGGCCCGGTACAAGTCGGCCGGGGTGGCAACGTCGGCGCCCACCGGGAAGCTCGCCGACGGCGAGACCCCGGCCTCCGTCAATGTCTTGAGCACCAGGTCCGCGTGGGGCTCGACCGGCCGCCCCTCCCGCTCGCGCGGGAACACCGGCAGGGCCAGCGACCCGAAGGGTCTCGACTCGGCGTAGGCCGCGAAGACGTGGTGGATCCCCTCGCGCTCGTCGACGAGGCGAAACTCAGGTCCGCGCGCCAGTACGCCGTGCATGATCGCCCACGCGTTCTCGGGGTCGCCGGCGTGGCGCTCCACCACGGAGGAAAGCGTCGCGAGCGCGCGCTCGTAGTCGGGAAGCGCGGGCACGGGCTTGACCACGGTGGCAGAGCGGGTGGGGGCGCGGGGCACCAGCTCGCGGACGTTCTCGACCGTCCACACCCGGGGCGCCGCGGGGAGGACTGGGGGCGCCGGCGACACCGCGGCGGCCGGCGTAGGCGCCGCTTCCTCGCCCAGCATGTCGTCGCGACCGACGTAGGCCAGCACGGCCAGCGACACGAGCGTCACCGCCGCCACCATCCACCCCACCTGTCGCGGCGTCACTTCGCCTTCGCCGCCTTCAACGCTTCTTCCTCGGCAGTCACCTCGTCGGTGTGCAGTTGCAACGCGTCGACCGGCACGATGCGATCCCGGTCGGTGATCAAGACCTGGCCCTGGAAGACCGCGAACCGGGGGTGGATCAGCTCGTGGTCGACCACCCGCACCTTCCAGTCGAGCTTGCCAGGCTTCTTGAACTTGAACACCCAGCCGGTGTCGGTCAGCGCCCACAGGGCGCCCTTCTCGTCGGTGGTGAGATCCAGGTCTTCGAAGCCCGCGCCCAGGAGCTTGTCGTCGATCACCGTGCCGTAGCGGAAGCCGTCGACGTTGTAGGCGATCACCTCGTCGCCGAAGGCCATGTAGATCTTGCTGTCGGTACCCACCTCGACGGCATTGGGGGTCCCGTCCTTGATCACCCAGCGGGAGACCTCCTCCGACGCCAAGTCGAAGACAACTGCGTCGTTGCCGACCACGGTCACGATCCGCTTCTTCTTGGGAACGTAGGCGAGGTAACCCTCACCGCCCACCTTCGGCTGCACCTGGTCGTCCACCCGCACGGTCCAGCCGATCTGCCCGTTGCCCTCGCCGTCGAACACTTGCAGCCGGCCCGCCGCGTCGAAGACGATGAACCCGTCGGCGTCCTTCCCCGGCACCACCTCGATGTCGACCGGGTTCATGAACGCGCCGGGGTCCTCGGAGGCCGCGCTGCCCGCCGCGTACCACGGGCGTCGCGACCCAAACCAGAACTCGGTGACGTCGCGCGGCGCGCCCCACTGCCGGTCGGTGATGCCGGACGGGGTGAAGCGCTGCACGCGGTTGTTCGCCGTGTCGACAACCAGCGCCTGTCCGAGTTGGTCGATCTCGACCGGCAAGGGCTCCCCGAAGCCCTGGAACGCCCCCACCTCCCACCCGGTCTCTCCCCAGGCCTGGATGTTGCGACGGCCTCCTCCCTGCAAGTCCCGCCAGGCGTAGAAGTACTCGATGGTGTTGCGGATCTCCTTCTGCTGGCGCCCGATCGCGCGCAGCGCGGCGAACTCCAAGCCGGGGATGCCCGTGGGGTCCTTCAACTTGCGCAACGCCGACATCGCCATCTCGTCGGGAACCAGTGCCGCCGCCCGGTAGCCGAGCGGCACGAGCGATGTGACCTTACGACGGAGGTACTCCGGACCCTCGCCGGCTGCGTCCATCAGGAACTCCAGCGCGGCCCGGTCGTTGGGATCGGCCTTGTGCGCCTCGTAAGCGGCCAGGGCCTGCTCCTCGTACTTCTTCTGCAAGCCCTCGCCCTCGCGCGACGTGCGCCACGCGTCGACCTTCTCGACGGCCCGGGCGCGCTCGCCCTCGGTGAAGTTGATCGCCACCTCGGCGATGAACATGTCGGCGTAGACGCCGCCCTCGAACGCCTCCGCCACCTCGATCTTCACCCGCCGCCCCTCCGCCGCCACCGGGATGTCGACCCGGTCCATGCCCTTCTGCAGCCGGACGGGATCCCCCACCTTGGCGGCGTCGACCCACACCTGGATAACCTTCGGCTTGGCATATTCCTTGTAGGTGCGCTCGCCCTTGGCCAAGTTGCCCGGCCAAACCGACACCGTTTCCAGCTTCGTCACGCTGCCGAGGTCGACCTCGAGCCAGCCGCCGTCGCCGTGCCCGATCCCCGCCTCGGCCCATCCCGTGCCCAGGAGGCCGTCGAACGCGAGGTCGGCAGGGTGTTTGCCGTCGGCGTCCTGCAGCGTCGACGAGGCGGTGGCCGCGCCCGCTAGGGCGACCCCGGGGAACAGGGCAACGAGGGCGGTGAGCAAGCGCATGACCTCCGACCCCACCGCGTAGCGTGAGGGCCGCAGTTGCGACAAGCAACCCGCTGACAAAGATAGGCCAATAGCGTGCATCCAATTCTCCTCTGGCTCACGACACCCGTACTCGCGGTCGACATCCAGGCCGACCTGCACCTCGACACCCCCACCCAGCTCTACCGGCGACAGGCGAAGCTCGACGACGCGGGCATGGAGGCCGGTTTGCCTCAGCTCCGCGCGGGCGGCATCAACCTCGCCGTCGAGGTGCTCTGGCCGCCGAGGGACGCCGAGTGGGAGGCCCACACCTCCCGGCTCCTCGACATCGTGGAGCGGGAAGACCGGCGACTGGACGGCGTCGAGATCGTCACCACCCCTGGGGACGCGCGCCGCGTCGCCGACAAGGGCGGGGTCGGCCTGCTGCTCGCCCTGGAGGGGGCGCACGGGCTGGGTAGCGGGGGTGCAGGCGCGCTACAGGCGCTGCGGGCTCGCGGGCTCTCGATGCTCGGCCTCACGTGGAGTTTTTCCAACCGGTACGCGGGCAGTTCCGGAGACGACGGCGGGGGGATGACCGTGGAAGGCTGGTGGCTGCTCGCCGAGGCCAACCGGCTGGGCGTCGTGCTCGACGTTTCCCACGCCAGCGACCAGGCGACGATGTTGGCCTGCGGGTGGTCGCACGCCCCGGTGGTGGCCTCCCATTCCAACACCGACGGGCGGCGCCCACACCGGCGGAACCTGTCGGACGACGAGATCCGATGCATCGCCCGCACCGGCGGCGTCGTTGGCATCAACGTCCACGGCGACTTCGTGGGCGGGGCGCGCGACGTCCGCGCGGTGGCCGACCACTTCGACCACCTCCGGTCCGTCGGCGGCCTCGGCGTCGTCGCGCTAGGCTCCGACTACGACGGCATCATCCAGCCGGTGGCGGGGCTGGCCGACTCGGGGAAACTCGACGCGCTCTGGGACGAGCTGCGCCGCCGCGGTTGGACGGCCGAGGACCTCCGCGCGGCGCGCGGCGAGAACTTCATGCGCGCGTGGTCGA
>CAYHRZ010000229.1:0-8151 GCA_964359125.1 uncultured Klebsiella sp.
CGCCCAGCTAAGTTCGAGGCAGCATGATCCTCCCCACCCTCGCCCTCGCTGCCGACCTCTGCGGGAGCAAGACCCCGCCCACCGGCTACCGGCTCGGCACCGGCTACGGCTCCGGCCCCCGGGCGCAGGCGCTGGAGGTCGCCCGGCAGCGCGCCATCGAGAACGCGCTCGACGCCTACGGTCGCGACCTCACGGAGTTGCAGGCCGCCGCCTTCCGCAAGCAGGTGTTCGACTGGAGCGAGGACCACTGGGAGCCGGGCGCCCTGCTCCAGCAAGGCACCGCCTGCTTCCGCATCGCCATCGCGGACGAGGCCTTCACCGCCCACGCCGACAGCGTCGACCAGCTCAGTCGCGACCTCGCCGCGCTCGCCGCGCAGGTCCGCGCGCGGACGGCCACCGTGGAGATCGACGCCCCGGTGTGGGACCAGAGCGGCTGTCCCGCCGACATCGGCGCCGCCTTGCGCACCACCCTGCTCGCCCACATGGCCGGAGTGACGGAAACCCCCGGTGCACCACGTCTGCGGGTCCGACTCGCCGCCCTCGACACCGTCGTCCAGGCGGCGCTCACCCTCGACGGGGCCAGCATCGGCGGCTTCGCCTTCCCGCTGACCACCTTCGGCCTCTCGCGCGGCGAGGTGGGCCGCTGCGCCAGCAACGGCACCCTCGGCCTCGGCGCCGACGACCGCCGGGGCGCGGGGGGACTCGCTGTCCGCGTGCGCCTGGGCGCCCACGTGGGCGAGGGCTGCGAGGGCGACAGCGACAACCCGACGCTCGTGGCGAGCGCGCCCGTGCAGGCCCAGGTGTTCAGCATCGACCGGGACGGCATGGGACACTTCGTCGGGACCTGGTCGGTGAACGGCCAAACGGCGCTCGGGGAGGGCACGCTGGCGCCGATGCCCAGCGGCGGCGACGAGCGGCTGGTCGCCGTGGCGCTTCCCCCGGGTCGCGACTTCGGCCGTACCCAGGGCTGGGCCGACTACTGCAAGCTCTCGTCCACCTTCAACGCGAGCTGGTTCCCCGCCGAGGCGGCGATCGGCACCACCACCTTCATCGTCCACCCGGCGGGCACGAACGGCTGCGGCGCGGTGGTGTCGGGCGCCACGGCGGTGGCGGCCGAGGCGCCGGTGTGCCGGTAGCGCCTGTCCACGGCGGGTCCCTGCTCCGCTGGTGGGCCTAGACTCGCCCATCACGTCCACGTTAGCCGCTGTGAAAACCGGAAGAGCTCGATGTGGACGGTCCTGCTGGTTGCCTGTGGCGGCTCGGTGACCCTCGAGGGGGTCGACGGCTTCGGCGTGCCGATGTCGGCGTGGTGGGGCGAGTACGGGACCGTGGAGCACCTGATCGTGCTGGGCGAGGGCGTCGAGGACTACGGGCCAGCCGCCTTCGACGCGAGCGTCCGGGTGTCCACTCGCCTCGACGGCTGCGCCGCTGAACAGCGCTACCTCGAGGGCTGGAACGACATCACGGCGCCATTGCTCGACGCGCTCGGCGAGAGCCAGGAAGCAGCTTGTGCCGCCGTGCCCGAGTTCCTGGCCCAGCGCGCGGGCCTGAGCGCCGAGGTGTTCGGCGCCAACGAAGTCAACTCCCTCAATTTCGGCTACTGCGGCGAGGCCAACGACGGCTGCACGCTCGACGAGGGGGAGTTCGACCTCGCCGGCGGCGACGACTACGGGATGTGGGCCACGCTGCGACGGGGTGCGCCGCCCGAGGACCCCGAGGAGGCCGCCGCGTGGTGGTCGGTGGAGGACTGCGACTGGGTCGGCACCGGCCCCGACGACGAGGAGGGCGACTTCGGCATCACCGGTGGCACGGCGACCTTCTCCGATCTGGAGCGCGGGGTGGCGGTCACGATCGACGTCGACGCGGACCTGGTCGACATCGACGACTACGAGGAGGGGGTCGACGACCCGGAGGTGGAGGGCGCCGTCACCGCGCACGCTCGCGCCGAGTGGTGCGAGGTGGGCGCCATCGAAGCCGTCGCGTTCTGAGGAGGCATCCGGACCCGTGCTACCCTGCCTCCCGTGACCGCCGAAAACCCGCCTCGCTCCCCCGCCGCGATGATCATCGGGATCACCGTGGCGCTCTGCCTGCTCGGCTGCGGTCTGTTCGCCATCCCGGTGGTGGGCATCGTCGCCGCCATCGCGATTCCGAACTTCGTCGCCATGCAGATGAAGGCGAAGCGCGCGGAAGTGCCGGGCAACGTCGACGCCCTGAAGACGGCGGAACTGGCCTACGACGCGGCCTACGACCGGTACGTTCCCTTCGGCGACGAAGCCGAGGCCCGGAACTCGGTGGGCAAGCAGCCTCGCGACTGGGTCGACGACGAGGGCACGCTCCTGCTCGGCTGGCGCCCCGACGGGCAGGTGCGCGGCGCCTACTGGGCCGAGGTCGACGGCAACTCGTTCACGGTCCACGGCATCTGCGACGCCGATGGCGACGGCGAGTTCGCGGAGTACGTGGCCACCGAGTCCACCAACGCCACCCTGGTCACGTCGCCCCACGTGTACTGAGCGACCGCGCTACTCCACCAGCGGCAGCACCGTGTCGAGGTCGACGTAGCCACCGTCGACGTACCGTCGTAAGCCCCGGTTGACGAGGCGGCCGTCGAGGTAGCCCACGGCGTGTCGCAAGGCGAGGTTGTTGGATAGCGCCACGTCCACGCCCTTGCCGAGCGCCACGAGGTACGGCAGGAGCGACGCCCCCATCGCGCGCGAAGCGGTGCGCGCCACCTCCGACGGCAGGTTGGGGATGCAGATGTGGCGCACCCCTTCCACCTCGTACACCGGGGCCTCGGTGGTGGTGGGACGCGACGTCTCCGCGCATCCCCCCTCGTCGATCGACATGTCGATCAGCAGCGAACCCTCGCGCATGGCGCGCACGTGCTGGCGTTTGAGCACCTTCGGCGCGGGCTCGCCGCGCACCGCCACCGCGCCGATCACCACGTCGGCCTGCTCGAGGTAGCGGACGAGGTGGTACTCGCTCGCGACCGCCGTCACGCACACCCGTCCCAGCCGGTGTTCGAGGCGCTGCAAGCGCCGCGGGTCGCGGTCGAGCATCACCACTTGCGCGCCCAGCGCCGCCGCCTCGGCCGCCGCCGCCGACCCGGCCGCGCCTGCGCCGATCACCAGCACCAGGGCGGGGGGCACCCCAGGAGAGCCGCCGAGCAGGATGCCCGGCCCGTTGCCGGGGCCGGTGAGGTGCCAGGCCGCCAGCGCCACGGCCACCCGTCCCCCGAGCGCCGAGAGGGGCTCCAGGATGGGGTACTCGTCGGTGCCCTCGCGCACCAGTTCCAGCGAGATGGTCGTGACCCCGCCCGCGACCAGGGCCCGGTGAAACGCCGCGGGCTGGGCGGAGAGGTGCAGGAAGGCCACCAGGGCCTGGCCCTTCCGCAGCAGGGCCAACTCCTGTTCCGTGGGGGCATGGACCTTCAGGAGCACGTCGCTGTTGGCGGTGACTTCGCGGGCGTTGAACACCACCTGCGCGCCCGCCGCCAGGTACTCGGTGTCTGAGAAGCCCGAGCCCACACCGGAGCCGGCCTCGACCACCACGCCGTGATCACTCGACGCCAGGGCCCGCGCCCCCTCGGGGGTGAGCGGGACCCGGCGCTCGCCGGGGAGGGTTTCTCGCAGCATTCCGAAGCGCATGGCGGCGAAGCGTACCGGTGTGCGGCCCGGCGTACAAGCGGGGATAGGATACGGGGCGCGCACGATGTCTGAGAGTGGGCCGCCGCGCACCCGGTATTGCAGCCGCTGTCTCAATACGTTCTTTGCCGACGGCGAGCGCTGTCCGAATCTCGGGTGCCGGTACGCGCGCCCGGCCGGGGGGTGGGGCGAGTTGATGGACCCGGGCGAGTTGTTGGACCGGACCTACCGGATCCACCGTCGGCTGGCCATCGGCGGCGCGGGGGTCACCTACCTTGGCCGCGAGATGGGTGCGGGAGAGGAAGAGACCGGACCACTACTGGCGTTGAAGGTGCTCTACCAGCAGCGCGACCAGGGGTCCTACCTGCACCGGCTGGCCACCGAGGCCAACGTGTTGCAGCGGCTCAATCACCCGCAGATCGTGGAGTGTCGGGGGTTCGTGCACCGGTCCGGTCACTCCCCGTACCTGGTCACCCGCTTCGAGGCCGGCGGCTCGCTGCTGGACCACATCCGGCGGGTGGGGATCCTGTCCCCCGGGGCCACGGCGGGCATCGGCGTGCAGGTGTGCGACGCGCTGGCGGTGGCGCACCGGCAGGGTGTCATCCACCGCGACCTGAAGCCCGAGAACGTCCTCCTGGAGGCCGAGGCCGAGGCCGGCGAGGTGCCGCGCATCCGGGTCGCCGACTTCGGCATCGCCAAGGTGTTCGGCGGCGTGGGGGACCGCCTCACGCGCGTGGGCGCCTTCATCGGCACCCCGCAGTACGCCGCCCCCGAGCAGTTCGACGGCACGGCGCCCGAGCCGGCCACCGACGTGTACGCGGTGGGGGCGCTGCTGTACTTCTGCCTCACCGCGCGCCCGGTGGCCGACTTCATGGCCGAGTTGGACATGGAGGACCAGCGGGAGCACCTCGTGCGCCACCTCCCACCCCGGCTGCCCGAGCTTGCCGAACCCGAGAAGCGGTGGCTGCAAGACACGCTCGCCGCTGCCATGGCCGTCGACCCCGGGGACCGCTGCGCCATCGACGTGCTCGCCGAGCGCTTGCACGCCATCGCCGGGGGTGTGGACCCGGGCCCGATCGCGGTCGGGGGGGGCGCGACCTACGACGCGGCGCGCGGCGCGGTGGTCTCGTCGACCGGCGAGGTGCGACCCACGGTGAGCACCACCGGCAAGCACGCCACGCTCAAGCCCGGCCGGGCCGGCACCACCGGGGCGGGCACGTCGGGTTCCTCCGGCGGGAGCCTCGGCAGCGAGGGTTTGCCCGTGAGCGCGCGGCCCCTGGAGGCGCACCGGTCGATGCCCACGTCGGTGCCCTCGATCGACGCGCCCGCCAGTCCCGGCTTGCCGCTGAGCCCCGTGCCCACCATCGAGCGCATGGCCAGCAACCCTGCCGCGCGCACCGCCGGCGTGGGGTGCGTGGCGGGTGGCAGCCTCCTCGCGGGGGCCACGGTGCTGGCGTTGCTGGTGGGCTGGTTCCTCTGGCAGCGCGACGACGCGCGGCCGTTGTCAGGTTCCGAGGCCAGCGCGGTGGACCGAGCCGAGTGGCAGGGGATCGCCTACCAACTCGGCGTCGAGGGCGTCCGGGCCGAGCGAGCGTGCCGCGCGCCCCCCTACCTAGCCATCGAAGTCACGGTCGACCCGACCGGGGGCGTCTCCCGCACCCGGCTGCTGAACTACCCTCATGCCCCCACGGAAACCTGCATCGGCGAGCGCCTGTCGCTGGTGAAGTTCCCCCGGGCGTCCACGGGTTCGGTGCGGGTCGCCGTGACCATGACCGAGTGAGGCTCAGAGCGGGACGATCGTGCGCTCGTGGTTGTCGTCCTCCTCGGGCACCCCGTCGACGCGGATCACCACGGCGGTGACGTTGTCGTCGCTCTGGTGGGCGATGGCACGGTCGCAGAGGGCCACCGCGCAGGCCTGTGGTTCCGGCACGCTCGCCACCGCGTGCGCGATCTGCGCGTCGTCGAGGCGCCCGTGCAAGCCGTCGCTGGTGAGCAGTAGCCGGTCGCCCTCGCGGAGCGACAGCGAGCCGGTGTCGATGCCCGGGTCGATGCGCAGGCCCGGGTCGTTGCCCAACCCCCTGCTCCCGAAGATGAAGTTCTGCGCGAGGTAGCGCGGGTGCGACGGGATCGGCCGGCCGTCGCGCATCGCGAACTCCTCGCGGGTCTGGTCGCGGGTGATCCGGGTCAGCCGCCCCTCGCGCCAGTGGTACAGGCGGCTGTCGCCCACGTGGACCCACACCGCCCGCGCGCCCCACAACCACACCACCGTGAGCGTGGTGCCCATCTTCACCTCACCCGCGAGCGCCACCCGCTGTCGCACCCGGGCGTGGGTCTCCAGGAAGAAGTTCCGCATGAACAGTTCGGGTTGGGGCGGCTGTTCCGGTTGTTGTAGGCGGGCGATCGCCTGAACGGCGGCGGCCGAGGCCACGTCGCCGTCGTCGTGGCCCCCCATGCCGTCGGCGACGGCAAACAACATCGCCTGCCCCGGCGCCGCGGGCACCACCGCCTCGGCCTCCATCTCGCGCCATCGGACCGTTCCATCGCGGCAGATGAGGTAGTTGTCCTGGTTCGTGGCCCGGCCGCCGCGAGCCTCGCCCACGCCCACCGAGCACACCACGCCGACCGAGACGGCGACGGGCGACACCCTACTGCACTTCGAAGCGGTAGACGTTCGTCCCGGCCAAGAGGCCACTGCCCGGGGCCAGCGTCACCGGCGAGCCGTCTTCGGGCATGGTGCGCCAGGGGCGACCGCTGTCGCGTACGAAGAACGGCATGAACCCCGTGGCGCCCGTGCGGTAGCTGTCCAGGTAGTCGCTGAGCACGAGGCGCTCGCCGTCGAACTGCAGGGTGGCCGTGAGCGGCCCGAGGCGACACCTGCGGGGTGTCCGCAGCGGGAAACCGGTGGTGAACAAGGCGGCGACGAGCCGGTCTGACGTGTCGATCGACAACATCGCCGCGCGGGGATCCGGGAGCTGCTCGGTGTCGTTGAAGGCCATGCTCACGTCGAAGTCGGGCTCGAGGTTCGCGTCGCGGCGGGTGATCGCGATGTTGGCCCGGCGGGCGTCGTCGGTGCTGCGCACGGCGGAACCGTTGACGAGCACCCTCGCCTCACCTTCCTGGATCAGCTCCACGCGGCCCTTCTTCCCCCGCGCGTAGACCCTCACGTAGTCCAGCGTCATGAACGCCTGCTCCGCGAAGGCCTTGACCTCGGGCACGACCATCTCCACCCCGCGGTGGTTGCCCAGGGTGAGTTCACCGTGCACGGACCAGCCCAATTGCACCAGCCGCGCCGGTCGCGACAGCTCCTGCTGCCACTGCGATTCCTCCACCGACACCACCGGGTCCAACTCCGACTCGTCGAGCATCATCGGCGGCGGCGGTCGGCTGCCCGCCGGCGCCTTGGGACCTTGGATCACGGTGCGGTCGCCATGGTCGCTACCCCCCTGGCTCAGGCTGGGGGCGTCGAGCTTCACCGGCCTCGGCGGCCGGGTGGGATCCGGCACGTCGCTGATGCTGATCGACGGCGGGATGGGGCGACGGCCGCCCTCGCCAGCCTTCGACCTCGACTTCCGGCCGCCGAGGCCGACAGATGGCGCTTCCGAGGGGTCGGCCACCGGGCGCGGCGCGGGCCCGCCACGACCGAGGGCGCCGGGCAGGACGGGGTCGATCGTCAGCGCCGGCGAGGCGCGCACCTCGTCGGCCAGCGCCGCGAGATCCCCGGCGGTGAACTTGGGCACGTTGCTCGGGGGCTGCGAAGCCGCCGCCACGGCATCGGCGGGCGGGAACGAGACGTAGAACAGGCAGTTGCCCACCAGCAACTCGTCGCCGCTCTGCAGGGCGAACTCGTGGCGACCGCCCGGTCCCTCGCGGGGAAACATCGGCGTGACCTCGACGCCGCGCCGGACGTAGGTGTAGCAGTGGCGCGCGAGGGAGCGCACCAGCGGCTCGCCGCTGAGGTCCACCTCGGCATGCGTCGACGCCACCATGATCGAGTCGGTGTAGAATCGCGACTTCGGGATGTCGCCGGTGCGGGAGCGGATGGTCGCCCCTCCGCCCACGCTCGGGAGCCAAGCGATGTTCTCGTTGTGGGGCTCGTCCGGGAGGCGAACCTTGCACTTACGGTCGCGACCAACCTGGAACACGCCACCGAAATCGAGGTAGGTCCCGGCGCCCGACCGGCGTAGCTCGCCGAGGTAGGGCCACCCCTCGGCCCGGGTGCCCGAGAGGTCCCGGTACTCGACCTTCACCCCGTCGATCTCCAGTTGCACGGTGCCCCGGAGCACCACTGGGGCGCCCGGCTCCGCGGCCTTGCCGTCGAGCCGCACGCCGGCCTCGCGGGGCACCAACGTGACGCGGCCCGCGCGAACCTGGATCGTGGCCCTGGGCGCGGTGTGCGCCGTGGCGATCTGCGCCTTCGGCCCTAGGTAAACGTCGTAGCCCTCCATGAAGTTGTTGAAGTGCACCTTCTGCTTCTTCATCATATCGTTCAAGAATGCTTGCAGGAAGGGTT
>CAYHRZ010000230.1:0-8104 GCA_964359125.1 uncultured Klebsiella sp.
GACGGCGTCAAGCCGATGCGTGGACAGGGTTGCCGCACCTGCAACAACACCGGCTACAAGGGGCGCATCGCGGTGTACGAGATCATGGTCGCCAACGACGAGATCAAGGAGTTCATCCTCAACGGCGCGTCGACCCTGGAGCTCAAGCGTGAGGCGATCCGCCAGGGCATGAAGACGCTGCGCATGTCGGCGCTCACCAAGTTCCGCGAGGGCATGACCTCGCTGGAAGAGGTCGTGCGCGTCACCGCGCCGGACTAGTCGAGCCAGGCCACCGAGAACGCGGCGTCCCACGAGGGCAAGTACGCCTGCTCGACCACGGGTTTCCCCATCAAGACACCGGGGTTCCCCGGCACGTAGCCGCGGGGGTACAACAAGCCCGTGGCGCGGTCGCCGAGGCGCCGCAGCGGGCTCGACGAGGCGCCCACCTCCACCGCCTGCCCGTCGTGCGACAGGACCAGCGTGCCGAGGTTGCTGCGCAGCGCCCCGCTGGCGCGCCAGGTGGTGGCGCCGTCGGTGCGCCGCTCCAACTCGGGCTCGGTGGAACGCGTGAACGCCGACGGGTGGCCGAGGTCCGCGCCCGGCGTGCCGGTGACGATGTTCGTGGCGCGGCCCAGGCCCGGCTCGTAGCTGTCCCAGAGCCGCCTCGCGACGATGTTCGCCCCCGTCGCGGGCCGGAGCCCGTCGCGCCCCACCGTGTAGCGGCGCCCCACGAGGTACCAGCCGTCGTTGTCGCGGCGGGGTTCGTCGGCCATCACCCAGTCGGTGGCGAAGAGCTCGCAGGCCTCGGTCCCCTTCACGATCGCGTCGCTACCGAAGTTCCCGGCGGAAAACGTGGCCGTGGGCGCGCCGTCGTGGTCGGTGGTGAGCACCGTCCAGTCCGACTGTCCCAGGTCGCTCAGGGCGTGTCGCCAGGCCACCACGCTCTCCGGCTGGGGGTCTGCGTCGAGCTGGGTGCGCCAGGCCAGGAGCGCCGCCGTGCCGCTGGGCTCGGGCACGTTGTAAGGGTCCAGCCACCAGGGCGGGTCGGTGTACACCGCGCTCACCCAGGGCGCCTGCCCCGGGCGCTGCACCAGGAGCTTGCCGCCCCCGGGCTGCGCGCAGGCGCAGGCGGTGGCGCCGAGGCCGAGGTCCACGCAGGCGGCGGTGGTGCAGCCGGAGAGGCTCACGCCGGTGGCGGCGACCGGTGTCGCGGCGCAGGCGGTCGTCGGCACCGCGCGGGTGAGCTTCGGCCACGTGGGCAGGCGCTCGTCGGCGGTGGGGACGCGGAGCTTGTCGCCGGCCAGCACCCAGTTCGGGTGGGGGATGCCGTTGTGACGGGCCAGCGCCATGTAGCCACCGGCCACGCCGTAGTCCTGTGCCACCCAGGTGAGGTTGTCGCCGGGCACGAGTTCGTAGACCCGGTCGACGTTCCCCGGCGTGCTGCCGGGCGCGCCGGGGGGGACGACAGGGTGACAGGAGAGCAGCAGGAAGATCATGGTGCGTCAACGCCGGGAGGGGAGGGGACTTACAGCGACAGCGCGGCCGGGCGGTGGTTCGTCACGGGTTGTCGGTTCGCGTCGCCGACGGTGGCCCCGCTCGCCCGCGAAGGCGGTACACTCCCCCCGTCCGAGGCACCCATGTTCCTGCTTCTCCTCGCCTGCGCCCCCGTCGACGACACCGATCCCGGCGGCCAGACCACCGACTCCGGCGACGACCAGCCGCCGGCGGCCGGCCAGTGGGACGACCCCCCGGCCACCCTGGACTGCAACGACGGCGCGGCCGCGCCGCTCTACGACCTCGCGCTCGGCGACGCCGAGATCGACCGCGCCGACGTGGGCTTCACCACCAAGCTGTGGGACGGCCTCTACCCCTACGTGGGCGGTCCCTTCCAACTCCCCTTCTTCGAGGACGTGCACCACCAGCCCGAGTACGCCGCGTGTTTCTCGCGCCAGGCCTCGACCGACAGCACCGCCGTGCTGGCCGACCACCCGGTGGCGGCGGCGATCGGCGCGCTTTTGCCCTACGCGGGCCTCACGATCGAGGGGGACCTGCAGGCCACCGAGCTGTCGCTCGAGCAGGCGCTGGAGGATCTCGTCGATGCGGCCGGGGGTGGCGACGACCCGAGTGCGGCCAGCGAGGTGCCCGCCGACCTGGCCGCGGCCCTGGTGCCGGTCGTGGTGGCGATCACCGAGGGCATCGAGGCCCGCCTGGCCATGGACGAGGCGGTGGAGGCCGCGGGGGTGGGGAAGGCCCGCACGATGTTCTCCGGCGCGGCCGGCCTGGTGGCCTACGGCTCCAGCTACAAGCCCGACATCACCGATGCCACCGAGGTGGATGCCTTCGCGACCTGGTTCACGGGCGACGAGGGGCCCCGCTCCTTGGTGTTGCCCGCGCGGCGCATCGCCTACGCCATCGAGGCGGCGGACCTTGGCCAGTTCGCGGGCGGCGACACGTCCTGGAGCTTCCAGACCGACATGGGCAACATCACCGTCGCCGGGAGCGGCATCGACACGATCTCCGTCCCCGAGGCCGGTAGCCTCCTGCACCTCGACCTCGGCGGCGACGACCTCTACCTCGGCGGCGCGGGCGCCAACCTCAACAGCGACAACCCGGTGAGTGTCAACATCGACCTCGGCGGGAGCGACACCTATGCCTACGAGGAGGTGCCCGACAGTCACGACGGCGCGGGTATGTTGGTGTCGGACGAGGACGGCCGCTCCAACAGCTCCGGCTACTACGTGTCGTCGTCGGACCAGGACCGCCAGGGCGCCGGTCGCTACGGGATTGGGATGTTGTTCGACCTCGGTGGCAGCAGTGACAGCTACGCCTCCCTGCGCATGAGCCAGGGTTTCGGTGCGCTGGGGGTGGGCGTGCTCTACGACAACGGCGGCGACGACAGCTACGTGGCCGAGTCGGCGGTCCAGGGCTCGGCGGTGTTCGGCTACGGCCTCTTGATCGACACCGCCGGCAACGACACCTACACCGCCTGGTCCTTCGCCCAGGGTTTCGGCTACACCGGCTCGGTGGGGGCGCTGGTCGACGTGGCCGGCGACGACATCTACTGGTCGGACCCCGGCAACAGCTTCGGCGGCACCACGCTCTACGCTTCTCCGCAACTGCCGGGCGGCGAGGGGAACAGTTCTTTCTCCCAGGGCGCGGGTTTCGGCCTGAGGGGTGACAGCTGGTCGCAGTGGTTCTCCGGTGGTTTTGGCTTCCTCTCGGACCTCGCGGGCAACGACGCCTACAGCGTCGGCGTGTTTGGCCAGGGCACCGGCTACTGGGAGGGCACGGGCCTACTCTTCGACGCCGGGGGCGACGACAGCTACGACGCGCTGTACTACGTCCAGGGCGGCTCGGCGCACTTCGCCACGGGGTTGTTCTACGACGCCAGCGGCAACGACCGCTACAACCAGGGCTACGACAGCTACTACATGCAGACCGGCGCGGGCCACGACTTCTCGCTGGGCCTGTTCGTCGACGACGCGGGCGACGACCTCTACGGCTACGGCGGCCTCGCCGTGGGCGCGAGCAACTGCCAGGGCGTGGGGGTGTTCGTGGATCGCGACGGCAGCGACACCTACGACGCCCGCTCCACCTACAGCACCGGCCTCGGCAACCACTCCGGCGAGTGCGAGAGCCGCGACAGCTACCCCAGCGTCGGCATCTTCCTCGACGACGGCGGCGACGCAGACACCTACATCTGGACCGAGGGCGACGTGCGCACCCCCGCCGACGACAGCGTGTTCGGCATCGAGTGGAGCGCCACCAGCGACGAGCACGGCGGCGCGGCCGACGGCAGCGGGGGGGCGGGGTTCTGAGCGGGTGGCGCGGCCGTGGTGGCGCGATCCATCGCGCGCAGGAACCGGCGCCCGGTGGCATGCACCCGCAGGTCGGGAGCCGGCCCCGTTGGAGATCGCTGTTACTGTCGCGACACGTTGAAGTTTTAAAGCGGACATTACTGGCACCAGACCTCGGGTCTCCCCCGCGTTATGTCCGGTAAATCGTCGTGAGAGAATACGAGCACGGCGACCGAGGGGCGCCGGGGTGGAAACCGCGCTCAGCGACGAGGACCGCAACGGAGCGCGCGATCGTCGGGTTCGAGCACGTCGAGCAGGCGGCGAATGTCATCGGCGTCGTTGGACCGACTCCGTTCGTCCCGGCCGGGCAAATTCACCGCCAGCCCGCCCACCACCGCGAAGCTCACGCCCTGCGAGGCGAGCACCCGCCCCACTCGGGCACAGTCGGCCTCTAGTCGCGACGGCGCGGCCATGGAACCACCACACCGGGGCTGTCGCCGTCCCTGGCCCCTGGGCGGTCGAGCCGCCAGCGCTGTAGCTCGGCCTCGACCTCGGCCGGTGGCAGATTCCGCGCCAACCGTCGCCGCATCATCTCCTCGGCGAGGTCGTACAACTCGAAGGCCACGCGGAGGCGGGCAGCGGCAGCGCGGGCGTCAGTCACGCTTCCACCGTACCCCGCCCCGCGCACACCCGGAGAGTCACCCCCCCCGCAACCCCGGCGCCTCCCGCCCGAACGCCGCCACGTACTCGGCGTAGCTGCCCTCGTACACCCGGGGTCCGGCGGGGCTCACCTCCAGCACCCGCGTGGCCAGGGCGCGTAGGAAAGCGCGGTCGTGGCTCACGAAGAAGAGGGTGCCGTCGTAGTCGGAGAGGGCCTTCACCAGTGCCCGCTTGGTGGTGAGGTCCAGGTGGTTGGTGGGCTCGTCGAGCACGAGGAGGTTGGGTGCGTCGTAGAGCATCTTCGCGAGCGCCAGCCGGGCTTTCTCGCCGCCGGAGAGCACGTGGATCGGCTTGTCGACGTCGTCGCCCGAGAAGCCGAAGGCGCCCGCGAGGTTGCGGAGCACGCCCTGGTCGGCGCGGGGGGCGTGGGCCTGCAACTCCTCGAACACCGTCTGGTCGAGGTCCAGTTGTTCCACCTGGTGCTGGGCGTAGTAGCCGAGTGACACCGAGGCGCCGATCGTCACCTCGCCGTCGTCGGGCGACAGCGCCCCGGCCACCATCTTCAACAGTGTCGTCTTCCCTGCTCCGTTCTCGCCCATCACCGCCCAGCGCTCGCCGCGCCGGACGACCAGGCTCACGCCGTCGTGGATCACCTTCTTGCCGTAACGTTTGCTCACCCGCTTGATCGCCACCACGTCGTTGCCGCTCCGCGGCGGTTTGGCAAACACGAAGTGCCGCTCCACCAGCCGCCGGGGCGGCTCGATGCGCTCGATCTTCTCGAGCTTCTTGGCGCGGCTCTGCGTTTGGCTGGCCTTCGACGGCTGCCCCCGGAAGCGCTCGATGAAGCGGATCTCCTTGGCGAGCATGGCCTGCTGCTTCGCGTACTCCGCCTCCCTCTGCGCGGATTCGAGTGCCCGCGCCCGCTCGTAGGCGTCGTAGTCGCCGGGGTAGCTACGGATCGTGCCGCCGTCGATCTCGATGATCTTCTTCACCACGCGGTTGAGCACGTCGCGGTCGTGGCAGGTCATCAAGACCGCGCCGTCGTAGTCGCGCAGCCAGGCCTCCAGCCAGAGGATCGACTCGATGTCGAGGTAGTTGGTGGGCTCGTCGAGCAAGAGCAACTCGGGGCGAGCCAGCAGCAGCCGCGCCAGTTGCACCCGCATGCGCCAGCCGCCGGAGAGCGCGCCGATCTGGCCGTTCACCTCGTCGCCCGAGAGCCCCAGGCCAGCGAGGATCGCGCGGGCGCGGGCGTCGAGGTCGTAGCCGCCGCCTTCCTGGTAGCGCGCTTGCACCTCGCCGTAGCGCTCGAGCACCTGGTCGTAGTCCGGCTCGTCCACGTCACCGAGACGCGCCTCCAGCGTGGCCAACTCCTCGCCCAGCGCCGCCACCTCCCCGGCGCCGGCCAGCGTCTCGGCGAGCACGCTCTTCTGGCCGTAGTCGGCGAAGTCCTGGCGGAAGTAGCCCATCGTCAACCGCCGCGGGCGCTCCACGCTGCCCTCGTCGGGTCGCTCTTCGCCGAGCAACAGGCGGAAGATCGTCGTCTTCCCCGAGCCGTTGGGGCCCACCAGCCCCACCTTCTCACCAGGATTGACCTTGAACGAGGCATCCAGGAAGAGCACCTGGCTGCCGTGCTGCATGGTGACGCCGCAGAACTCGACCATCGGGCGCGGCTATGACGGGAGAGGGGGACGGGCGAGCCTGCCGCCCCCTTGCCACCCGCCCGCCGTTGGGTGACAGGGCCCCGTGCTCATCCTGCTCCTCGGCTGCACCCCGGATCCACCGGCCGCGAAGAAGAAGCCCCGCGACGGCGAGGCGGCGCTGGTGGACTGGGCCCCGGTACCGTTGCCACTCGCCGCGGCGGATCGTACCGCGATGGCGGACGCCATCCGCCGGGTAGACGCGGCCGCCGCGTCGCGACCGCTGCCCACGCTCGGGGGCGGGGCCCCCGCCCCCGACATCGCCATCGTGGTGCTCGACACCGTGCGCGCCGACCACCTCGGCACGTACGGCTACGACCGCGACACCTCGCCCCGGCTCGACGCCTGGGCCCAGGGCGCCACGGTTTTCACCCGCGCCTACGCCGACGGCCCGTGGACGCTGCCCGCCCACGCGTCGATGTTCACCGGCCTACCCGCCCGCACCCACGCCGCCCGCAGCGTGGGCCTCGACGACCCCCGCAAGGGCGCGCCGCTGGCGGAGAGTTTCTACACCGTCCCCGAGCGCCTGCGCGACGCGGGGTACCGGACACTCGGCCTCGCGGGCAACCGAGCTTTCCTGGACCCGGCCTACGGGCTGTCGCAGGGCTTCGACGCCTGGCTCTGCGAGACGCTCGCGGAAGACAGCCGCGGCCTGGGCTACAACGCTGCCGACCGCCTGTTGCCCATGGCCACGACGGCCGCCGCCAGCGCCCGCCGCCCCACGCTGTTGTTCCTCAACTTCATGGACGCGCACACCCCCTACAAGCCGCGCCGGGGCTACGTGAAGGACCCGTCGAAGCTGGTTCGGAAGGTGATCCCCGGCAACAAGGGGGCGCGCAAGGTGGTCACGTCGCTCCTCAAGGGGGGGGCGCTGGACCCGCGTGTGCAAGGAAGCTGGGTGGAGGCCTACGACAGCGAGATCCGCTTCCTCGACGAGCACCTCGGCACCCTGTTCGAGGAACTGTCTGCCTTCGAGTACGTGTTCGTGCTGGCCGACCACGGGGAGTACCTCGGCGAGCACGGCCTGGTGGAGCACGCGAAGGACGTGTACGAGCCGGTGATCCACGTGCCGTTCATGGTCAAGGGCCCCGGCTACACCCCCGGTCGCGACAACCGGATGGTGCAGTCCCACGACCTGGCGTGGATGGTCCTGGAGGCCGCGGGCCTACCGGTGCCGCCGGAGGTGGAGCGCACCGGTGAGTTCGCGGTGTCGGAGCTGCACTACACGCTCAAGAAGGACCTGACCAACAAGGACTACGGTGCCCGGTTCAACCGGGTGCGACGCGCGCTGGTGGCCGGCGAACACAAGCTGATCGTGGGTAGCGACGGGTCCCGCGAGAGCTACGACCTCGGCGTGGACCCCGGCGAGTTGCGTCCCGGCGCCGCGCTGGAGCCACCGCTCGACCCCCTCGACGCCGCGTGGACGGCGGCGCACCCCGAGACGCCGCTGGTGCCGGTGGGGGCCTCGGCGCCGGAGCCGAGCGACGAACAACTGCGGGCGCTGGGGTACGTGGAGTAGCGAATTCGATAATCCACCGTGACGCGGTTGATTGTCAGCCACGCGATACTCGCAGATCCGCATCTCGTGGCTGCGCCCTACCGTCCCCGCCTCGTCACCAGCGCCCTCGCCACCGCTGCGTGCCTCGCGGTCGCGACCGCTGGCTGCGCCTACCACCTCGCGTTGGAGGGCCCCGCGACCGACGCGGAGCTCTGCGAGATGGCGTTTTTCCTGCCGTTCGTGCCCAGCGCCGGTGTGGGCTGGGACCGGGCGTATGCCGCGACGCGGGACTGCGCGGGTGCTCCGGGGGAGCTGCCCGTGCGCTCGGGTTGGTGCGGCGGCCGGCAGTGCGCGGCCTGGGTGGGCGACACCGCCCCGCGTTGCCTCCCGCCGGGCGTCGAGACTCGCGAGGAGCCGACTGTCAAGCGCCACCTGCATGGGCCCATCCTCGCGCCACCAACTAGGGACCACCC
>CAYHRZ010000231.1:0-4229 GCA_964359125.1 uncultured Klebsiella sp.
GTGAACAGGATCACCGTGTCGCGACCCAGTCCTAGCTCGTCGACCCGCGCGACCAGCCGCCCAATCTGCGTGTCCATGCCGGTCACCGTGGCGCAGTAGGTCCGGAGCAGCCCCTGCAGGTCCGGGTAGGCGTCGAGCAGCGCCTGTGGGGGCTCCAGCGGCACGTGCGGGTCCATGAACCACACCTTCACCATGAAGGGCGACGCCTGGTTCTTCTCGATGAACTCGATGCTGGCATCGACGATGCGCTCCGACGACACCGGCCGGAAGGGGTTGTCCTTGAAGCGCGGGCCGTTGCCGCTGCTCACCCGGCACTCGTCGAAGCCGTACGCCGTGGGGTCCGGGGCGCTGGCGTCGCCCAGGTGCCACTTGCCGAAGATGCCGGTGCGGTAGCCGGCGGCCTTCAACGTGCGCGCGACGCTGGGGGCCGCGGGGTCGAGGTAGTCGGGCATGCCCCGGTCGGTGTTGATGTCGGGACGGGTGGCGGGGTTGCCGAGCCAGGAGAAGATCCGGTCGCGAGACGGGAAGCGACCGGTGATCATCCCCGCGCGGCTCGACGAGCACACCGGGGAGCAGGCGTAGCCCTGGGTGTAGAGCGTGCCCTCGCGGGCGAGCCGGTCGAGGCTCGGGGTCTTCACCCAGGGGTTCCCGTAGCACTTCAAGTCCCCCCAGCCGAGGTCGTCGGCCACGACCAACACGAAGTTGGGTGGGCGGCTGGGCGTGCTGGCGCCGAGCGAGGCGAGGCCGATCCCGGCGGCGGCGCCCTTGACCAGCGAACGGCGGGAGAGCGGCGGCATGGGCGTTCATACCCTCGCGGGACGAGCCGTCAACGGTGCGGGTTTGCACTCCGCTGCGCTATGGGAGCAATCGGAGGTGACGGTGAGCCGGTGGCTAGCAGGACTCTCGGGGGTGGTCGCCACGGCCGCGCTCGTGGCGGGCACGGCGGCAGAAGCGGCGTCGGGCAGCGCACCGTGTGCGGGCTGCAACGTGGTGTGGATCACCATGGACACCACCCGCGCCGACCGGATGGGCTTCCTCGGCAACCAGGCGGGCCTCACGCCCCGGCTCGACGCGCTGGCCGCGACCTCCACGGTGTTCACCCGCGCCTACAGCCAGGCGCCGGCCACGCTGTTGTCGGTGAGCAGCTACTTCTCGGGCCGCTACCGGGCCAACAACGGCATCGACTTCGACCTCGAGGACCTCGACCGCTACCACGCGCTCTCCCCCGAGGTCACCACCGTGGCCGAGGCCCTCGGTGGCAAGGGCTACGCCACGGTGGGCTTCAACGCCAACCCGGTGATCGCCAACGACAAGAAGTACAGCTTCGGCCTGGACCAGGGCTTCTCGTCCTGGAAGCCGGGTGACGACGCGGCCACCGCCGCCGCGGCGGTGGCGTACCTCCGGGGCACCGGCAGCACGCCGTACCTCGCCTACGTGCACCTCATGGGCCCGCACGCCGACAACCCCCGCCTGGAAGGATTCGAGGCACGACGCGGGAAGTTCGACAGCAAGCTGGTCGATGTCAGCCAGAAGTTCTACGAGGACGTGGCGGCGGGCAAGGCCACCGCCACGGCGGGCGACATGGCCTACATGCGCGCGATGTACGACGACGGCGTGTGGGAAATGGACCAGCGAGTGGGCGCGGTGGTCGACGCGGTGCGCGCCAGCAAGCGAGCCGACAAGACGGTGATCGTGGTGACGGCGGACCACGGCGAGGCCCTCGGCGAGCCCGGCGCCAACCCGCCGCGCTTCGGCCACGGGCACGCGCTGGACGAGGCCCTGTTGCACGTGCCGCTGGTGGTGTACGTCCCGGGATCGAGCCCCCGTCGCGACGACCGCCTGGCCGAGCTGGTGGACGTGGCCCCCACGCTCACCGACGTCGTGGGTGTCGCGACCGAGGCGGCCTGGGCCTGGGACGGGCAGCCGTTGATGGGCTCCCGCGCGGTGGTGGGCACGGTGGCGCTGGCGGAGCGCGCGCGCTGGGAGGCGCGGCAGGTGGGCGCCCGCACGCTCACCCACGCCTACCTACTCACGCCCGCCAAGGGCTGGACGAAGGCCTACGACCTGCGCGTGGACCGCGGGCAGACCACGCCGGTAAAGACGCTCGCACCGGAGCACCAGGCACTCGCGGCGGTGATCAAGAAGTACCTCGAGACCGCCAAGCCGCCCGGCGCCGGGACGAAGACCGCGGCCACCGAGGAGGAGCTCGAGATGCTCAAGGCGCTGGGGTACACGCAGTAGGCGGGTGCCGGACCAAGTTGCCCACTGCTACATGCAGCCGAGGTCCGGCCAGTCGGTAGCGGCGAGCGTGGCCACGTGCTGGAATACTTGGCAGCCGTCCTCGTGGAGGGGTCGGCCGTCCGGGAGGGGTAGCTGCGTGGCGCGGACGCGATCACCAACGGGGGAAGCGACGTGCGGAGGGCGGAGCGCTCCCAGCGCCCGCGCGATGACCCGACGCGGTCCCCGCGGGCGGTGGCACCTTCGAACGGTAGCTGTCCCGCTTGGTTCACCACGCCTCGGCGCCGGGGCCCTCGTCGAATCCGCCTCGCGCCCGGATCGGCAGGATTGCCGCGTCAACATCGTCCCCGCGTAGGCAGCGGCCCGGGGTTAGGTCGACCGGCATGCGTACCATGCTTGTGGCGTCGCCCCTCGCGCTCTTCCCCTTGTTGGGCTGGGCGTGCACCGACCCGGGGGCCGGAGCTGCGAAAGACGCGGACGCGGACACCGACGGCGACACCGACAGCGACGCCGACAGCGACAGCGACAGCGACGCCGACTCGGATTCCACGCCGGATCTCGATGCGCCCCTCGAGGGCAGCCCCGTCGCCGGTCGCCCGGCGACCGTCTCCATCGACGAGACCTCGGCGCTCGACGTGCGGATCGTGATGATCGGCGGGGAACCCGCCTACGCGTCGACCAGCGCCAGCGACGGCTTCGGCTACTACGTGCTCATGCCCGGGGCGCGGCGGGTCACCCGCCTGCCGATGGACGCCTGGGAGGCCGCGGTCGGGGACCCGGAGAAGTTCTGGCAGGAGCGGCTCGAGGCGGTACCGGGCCCCGACGGCTCGGTGCTGGTCTTGATGGAGCCCGCCTACAACACCAGCTACCCCTGGGTGGGTTTCGGCCAGGCACCCGCGACGGGTACGGGGTCCTCCGAGTTCATGAACCAGGGCGTGGAGGACGCCGACACCTACGCCTTCGAGTACGGCGGCGGGCCCCTCTTCGTGTGGTCACAGTTCGACAGCGACGACGACGATGAGGACGGGATGTTCCTGAGCACCGGGAGCACCCCCGACGAGATCGTGCGGAACACCATCCTGGTGGACCGCGACGTGAGCCTCTGGAACGCCGGCTTCGACGGCGACAGCGTCTTCACCGTCACCTACGACGACGCCTGCGAGGGTCTCTTCGTCCAGACCTGGTCGCCTGCGGGCGTACCGGGCGACGGAGCCTGCGTGCTGCCCGACACCGCCGAGTTCACGTGGTACGGCCGCAAGGTCTCGGCGGGCGGCTTCGGGCGCGCGGGCGCGGTGGTGACGACCGGCGCCCACGACGCAGAGGTGCCCTGGTTCGCGGAGTTCGACCTGTCGACCGGGGCCGCGGTGGGCGAGCCCATCAGCCTCGAGGGCATCATCTCCGAGTTCGACATCAACATCTCGTACACCACCTACACGCTGGTGCCAGGCCACGGCGGCTGGCTCCTAAGCTGGGTGAACGTCGACGACGGGCGCACCGCCTACTTGCTGTGGCTCAAGGTGGGCGAGGCGCCGGTGCTCGTCGACCACGGGCTCACCGCCGACAACTACGACCTGCCGCCTGCCATCGCGGCGACCCAGACGGGTTTCCACGTGGCGGTGGGCGGCAGCGACATCACCACCGTCGACGTCAGCTTCGAGTGACTACGTCCTGGCGGCGGAGGAGCGCGACGAGGGCCCGGGCCACCCCCTCGCGCGCTCCCGGGCGAGGCCGGTAGAGCGCGAGCAGGCGGTGGGGCCACGACTGCGGAAGACGAACCCGGTGGGGCCCGTGCGCTCGAGCCGGAAGCACTTGGTGCTCCCGTCACCGGGTTCGACATCCTGGCTGCCGCCGGGACGGCGGGGGCAGCCCGATCGGCGCGCGTCGTCGGCCAGGAGCCGCCTCGGAGATCGGCCGGTTCGCGTGTGCCCGAGCCCGTGGCAGCGTAGTAGTCTTCCCGCCGTGCCGCTCCTCCTCGCCACCAGCATCGCCCT
>CAYHRZ010000231.1:4239-8072 GCA_964359125.1 uncultured Klebsiella sp.
GGAGACTCCTTCGACGTCGCCTCCTCCCGAGTCTGTAGCGATCTCGATCTCGGCGGAACCTTGACCCCGCCGGCGGGCGAACAGCTGGTGACGGGCTCGGGGCGCACCCGTGAGGCGGCTTGGGAGAGCGTGCGGAGGCAGGCGGTGGAGAGGTTCGGCGGGGCCAGCCCCACGCGGCAGGAGATGGTGAAGCGCTCGCTGGTGCCCTGGTGCGTCGCGGACCATCGAGCGGAGTTCCTTGGACGGCGGCGGGAAACCACCTGGATCGGCTCCATCGAGGCGAAAGTACTGCAGTCCCTCGACGCCGAAACTGCGGCCTTCGACCGGGAGTTGGACGACGTGGCCAGCACCATTGCCACTCGCCGGGGCGAGCGATCGCTGGTCCTGTCGCCACTGCAGTACTCGAGCGGCTGTGTGGCGGACCTCGGGAAGTTCCTGGGAGCCAAGCTGCGCGCGCGCGTGTTCGACAAGTCGGGTGTCACCATCGCCGCCTCGGGGGCGCGGGATGAGCAGCGCGCCGACGTGTTGCTGGATGTCGCCACGCTCGGCGAGCGGGCGGTGGTCACGGTGTCGCTGGCGGATCGCGAGTCGACGGAAACCGTCGGGACCCTGGACTTCGCCCTCGACGTGTTCGGGTTGAAATCGGGTGACGTCGGGAACTGCGCGACGAACGTCTTGCTTGGGTTGTCCGGCAACGAGATCCGGGGGATCGAAGGGTTGACGGTCCACGTGGATGTGCCCGTTGCGGATGGCGTGGCTTGCGCGGGGGAGCGTGTTCCGCTCTCCGTCGAGACCGATGGGGCCGCGACGGTGCACGTCTTCTCGGTGGATCAGCGCGGGAACGGCTACCACATCTGGCCGGCGGGGGAGGCTGGGCTCTCGCGCGGCGTGGTCGAGCTGGGGAAGGCCCACTTGGTCCCCGTGCCCGGGGGAGGCGACGAGCGCCTGGTCGCAGTCGCCATCCCCCCGAGCGTCGCCGTCACGGCGGCGAAGGCGTGGAAGGGTTTCTGCCGGTTGGAGACACCGTTCGACGCCAGGCACCTTCCCCAGGGGGTGGCGGTGGGAACGACGACCTACATCGTTCGTGCCGGGGGCACCGACGGGTGTCCGGAGGTCGACACCCAGGGTGCGGATGAGGCCATCGCCCGCGCCCCCGTGTGCCGGTAGTCGCCGGTCCGGCGCAAGGATCCGGGTGCCTCGGGCCACCCCGGTGACCTGGTTGTCCCATCCCGCCGACCTCGAGTGAAGTTGCCTTGGTGAGCGTCGCAACGTAGGTAGGGCCGAACAGGAAGCCACGCCGGATGACGCTCCCCCCCTCAGGTCGGTGTGCCTCGGTGACCGCCACAGGCCTTGCCTTTTGCCTTGTTGCCCCCCTCGGGGCATGCTCAACCGGCCGGAAGGTCGTGAGCACGGTCCCGAAGGAGATCGTGACCCAGCGCGTCGTGGCGGAGCACGAACTCGCGGATGCGACCCTCACCCTCGACGTCAGCGAGGAGGTCACGACTGAGTCCTGGGAGGTGGTCACGTATCGGGAGCGGACGAAGACGGTCGAGCAGAGGGGCAGCCGCACCTACGCCAACGCCGTCATGGTCGGCCTGCCCGGGTTGGTATGTCTCGGCGCTGCGGTCTATTTTCCCGCCGCCAACGGGTTCGACGAGGGCACCGCCGGTGGCGCCGCGTTGCTCGGGGGTCTGGGCGCCTTCTTCGCACTCGGCGCCGTGCTGTTGTGGCCGGAACGATATCCGGCGACCCGCTGGAAGGTCGAGACGGAGCACGAGTTCGACGTGCAGCGCCTCCCCGCATCCACGCGGATGCTCGATCTCTCGTGGGGCGATGGCGACTACCGCGCCGAGCTGCCAACCTCGGCGACCGGCCGCGCCGTCCTCGACCTGTACCCGGTCGCCCTCTCCGCCGGCGATCCGGAAGAGGGAGCATCGGTGCTTGCCGAGTCTTCCGCGATGGTCCGGATCCGGAGCTCTCGTGCCTTGCCCTACCCGCTGCAGCTCGATCCCGCGGCGAGTCGCGAGCTCGAGCAGGCGCTCGGCCGCTGGTCCGCCGAGCCCCCACGCTTGCTCACGCAGCTCGCCTTCGACGACAGCTCCTCCCCCTGGTCCGACGGCGCGTTGCAAGCTGGGGAAACTGGGCAGATGGCGGTCGTGGTCGTCAACGAGGGCGTCGGCCCCGCGGTAGCCGTGAGTTTCGGTCCTTGCGACCCGCTCCCGGGCGGCTTGGAGCTCGGCGAACAGCCGCTTGGAACCATCGACCCGGGCGCGCGCGTCGAGCGGAGTGTGCCGTTGGTCGCCGGCCTCGGTCTGGCCACCACCGAGGGGGCGTTGCGCTTCTGCACTCGGGAATCCCGGGGCTACGACGCGGTGCCCGTCGAGCTCCGCCTGCCCCTCCGGGCGCTGGTGCCCGCCGAGCTGAAACTGAGAGAGGTGATCGTCCGCGACGAGGCCCGCGGAAAGACCTCCGGCAACGGCGACGGGCGCGTGCAGAACGGCGAGCGCGTGGATGTCGTCTTCCGAGTGGAGAACGTTGGAAATGGAGATGCGTTCGGGGTGACGGGACGCCTCGTCACCCGGCAGGCTGGACCCTTGATTGGCAGCGCGACGGCCCACGCGGAACGCATCCCCGCGGGCGCGACCGCTGAACTCTCCTTCGCTCTCGACGTGCCCCCGACCTTCAAGGGTCCGGAGCTGGCGTTGGAGTTCGAGGCGGTCGATGCCCGAGGCGAGGTCGCCGGTGCCCTCCGGACGCGGAGCGCCCTTCCGTTCGAGTACCGGGCACCCTCCGTGGTCCTGCTCCCGCTGAAACTCGACGACTCGCCCGTCGGCAGGACCAAGGGGAACGGCAACGGACGGCTGGAAAACGGGGAGCGAGTCGAAGTCGCGGTCGGGATTCGGAACGACGGCAGCCGTCGCGCCGACGACGTGCGGGTGACCTGGTCCGCGCGCTCGCAGGCGGTGAGCGCGTCGGGAGAACTGTTCCTCGGGACGGTGGAGCCGGGCGCTTCGGCGTCTGGGCCCGTGCTCATCGAGGTTCCGCCCGGGGAGTCCGGCGAGTCGATGGCCTTCGAACTCCGGGTGAAGGACGGCGCGGGCACGTTGGACACCCGCTTCGCTCCGACGTTGCCCTTGTCCCACCGCAGCCCCTCGCTCGAGCTTTCGCTCACTGCTCTCTGGGATGGGATGGTGAACCCGGCCTCTGCCGGGAACCACGACGGGGTCGTCCAGCCCAACGAGACGATCGTGTCGCGGTGGAACCTCGTGAACCAGGGCACTCTCGACGCGCGCGGCGTCTCCGTCGCCGCGTCAACCCGGGTGACCGGTGTGGAGGTGCTTTCCAGCAAGACTCCGCCGCTCACGGTGCCCGCCGGGGAGGTGGTGCCGGTCGACATTCGCTTCGCGGTCAAGGGAAGTTGTACGGCCCGGACCATCGTCCTGGACGTGACCGTGGCCCAGGAGGGATTCCCAACCAAGACGATCCCGGTGTCGATCGACGTGGGCACGGCCCCGGAGTTCGTGGTGGTGTCGAACACGACGAAATCCCCGGCAGTCGACTTCCTTCCCGGTGCGACGGCGCCCGCGGCCCGGGCGACCCGTGTCACCTGGCCGCTGATCGGAACGGCGGTTCGCACCGGAGCCCGCACCCCGGACGACTACGCGGTGGTGATCGGGATCGAGGACTACGGGTTCCTCGACGACGTCCCCTGGGCCGCTGCGGATGCGACCGCGTTCGCCGACTTCCTGACGCAGAGCCGCGGCATCCCCGCGAGCCGGGTCATTCGCCTAGTTGCCTCGGAGTCGAGCCCCGTTGCGGTGACCCGGGAGAAG
>CAYHRZ010000232.1:0-8067 GCA_964359125.1 uncultured Klebsiella sp.
GCTCCCCGCGGCGGGCACTCGGGCGAGCTCGACCAGGTGCCCCGGCCCGGCCGCGTCACGGGCCGCGAGCACGCACCGGGTCACCGCGACCGGCGCGGCAGGCGAGGGCGCGCCCCGGGGCCCGCTGAACGGGCGCGCTGGAGGTGCGGATGCCCGGCACCCGGCCCCGTCGGCGCCGGGCGAGCGGCCTGCCCTCCTCGCCGCCGTCGCCGTCGAGCGCCGGTAGCCCGGGGCGCCGTGATCGTGGGGGACGTCGACAGGGGCCACGCCCCCGCCGGGTGACCGCCAACTAGGCGGAGAAGTGCTCGACGAAGCGCCGCCACCGGTCATCCTCGAGGGTGAAGTACACGCCCTGTTGCTCGCCGAGCACCCGGGCGATCCGCGACTCGCCGAGCAGCACCAGCGCCTGGGCGACGTCCGGGTCGGCGCCGAGGATGTGGGCCGAGCTCGTGGTGGTGAACTTCCGGCCGGGCTCAAGGTACACCGCGACGCCCAGCTCGTTGTGCGCGCACCAGCGCACGCCGCCCGGCCCGGCGGCCCGCGCCGGGGTCACGGACGCCCGTGAGCTCGCCACCGCCTGGCGGTAGACAACGATGTCGCCGTCCTCGCAGCGCTCGAGCAGCCAGGCCAGCCGGCGGGAGAACAGGTCGGCGACGCCCCCGTGGTTGACGATCCGGTCGGCGGCGAGGCGGAACACGTACGGCCACGCCGCCCGCGACCGCCCGAGGCACACGGCCCGGTGCATGTCGTAGATCAGTTCCTCCTGGGCGCCGTCGCAGTCCTCCAGGAGGGCCACGAACCGGCTCTCTGCCTCGTCCGCGTCGTACCCCCCTAGGGCCGCCACCGCGGCGAGCAAGCCGTCGATGGCCGCCCTCGCCCTGCCCTCGTTGGCCTGCCTCGCGAGGAAGGCGTACAGGCCAAACGCGGTGGTGATCGCTGCCGCGCCAGGCACCTCGGCGGTGCTCGCCGCCAGCGCCACCGCCCCGGCGGCCGTGCTCTTGAGCCTCTCGTCCATGCCGCCGAGGGTAGCGCGTCGCCAACCCCGCTGTCAGCCGCGCCATGGGGCCGCGCAACACCGGTCAGAGCCGGCACCACCGACGTGCGGGATCCAGCTCGCGGACCTCTGAGCGCAAAAAAGATACCAACGCAGATTGCGCTACTGGTAGCAGTAGGCTACCGGCTCAGACGGAGTCGCCGCCCAATGGAAATCACCCCCGTGCGCTTCCCGCGCAGCATTTTTGAGCGTGCCAACGCCCTCATCCCCCGAGTCAAGGCTGACCCCTCGCTGTCAGTAGGCAGGGTGTCTGCCTCTTCGGTGATCCGGCTCGCCGTGATCCGCGGCCTCGAGGTGCTCGAGCGCGATCTCCCGAGAATCTAGAACCCCGCCCGGGGGCTCCCGGGCAAAAAGCGGACGGCCGGTGCTGAGAACACCGACCGCCCAGGCACAGGAGGCTCTCATGAAGCCAACATGCACCCAACCCGACACTACCACGGCGGGCCGCCCCGCCGCACCCCACCCGCTGCCCGTGAGCTGGTGGGCCTCGATGTGGACGTCGCCCGCCGGCGAGGCCCTCGAGCTCAGCCCCGTGGCGAGCTCGCCCGAGGACCTCGACCGGCGCACCCGGGAGGGCCTCGAGGCCCTCTACGCCGACCTGGTGGCCAACGACCCGGCCGAGGCGCCGCCCGACGTCCCGGCGGCCGTCGCCGTCGAGCTCGAGGCGTGGCAGCGCCGCCCGCGCGTGTGCGTGTCGGCCTCGACGGAGACGGAGGCCTTCGCCGCGTGGGCGATGTTCTCGCGCGAGGGCGCCAGGGCGCTCCAGGGCTGGCGCGAGGCCTTCCCCCTGCCCGAGGGGGCGGCCGACCCGCTGCGTGGGGTGGTGGAGGGTGGGGCGGGCGCCGTGGCCGCGGGGCGGGTGCGCGCGCGCCAACTGGCGGGCTGACCCGTCGACGATCGCCGGGGCGGGAGCCAGCCCCCGAGGCCCTCGTCGCCCCGGCCCCCACCACCTTCCCGAGGAACACCCATGGCACGCACCCCGAGAACTGGCCCAAGGCCCCGGACCCTGCACATTGACCCCCTCCACGTCCGCCCGATTCGCGGCCCGGACGCCGAGGGCCGGTGGTACTGGCGAGCCGACTGGTACCGCGACGGGCGCGACAACTCCCGGGCAATCGGCTGGGCCACCGAGACCGAGGCGCGCCGGCTCGCTGCCGACCTGGTGGTCACGGGGGGCTTCACCGAGCCGAAGCCCCGCGACGGGGACCGCGTGGAAACGGTGCGCGACCTGCTCGAGGTCTGGCTGGGCCAGCGCCAGCTCGACGCAAACGCCGGCGGGCTGAGCCGCTCGACGCTGGAGATGTACGTCGCCCGCGCGAGGCACCTCAGCGGCGCCCTCGGCGACATCCGCCTCTCGCGGCTGGCCGTGGACCACATCGAGAAGCACCGCAACGCCCGGCTCCGCGAGGCCGCGCCCCGGCCCGTCGAGCACGAGCTCCGCGTGCTCCGGCTGGCGTGGAGCTGGGGGGAGTCTCGTGGCCACACCCCGGCCGGTCGGCTCCCCTCGGTGCGGGTGCGGGTTGACGATGCCACCTTCGTCAACAACCACCGGACCCCGACCCGAGACGAGGTCGCGGCGGTGCTGGAGCAGATGGACGGCTGGCCCAAGCTCGCCACCCTGCTCCTGGCCGCTACCGGCGCCCGCGTCGGCGAGATCGCCTCGTTGCGCTGGGGCGCGGTGGACCTCGCGGAGGGCTGGATCCGCGTCGTCGGGAAGACAGGGCCACGGGACATCCCCGTGCCTCGCGGCGTCGTCGATGAGCTCCGCCGGGTCGGCCCCGGCCCGGGCGACGCGCCCGTGCTCGGCAAGGCCGAGTCGACCGTGATCGTGGGGCTGCAGCACAGGTTCCTCCCCAGGGCGTGCGAGGCCGCCGGCGTGGCCCGCTTCACGCCGCACGGGCTGCGCCGGCTCGCCTCCATGACCCTCGCCGACGCGGGCGTCGACGTCGCCACCTACGCGGCGCTGCTGGGGCACTCCCCCGCCGTCGCGATTCGCCGCTACCAGGAAGTGACGCCCGAGCGCCGCCGCAAGGCCGCCGCCGCCGCGCTGCTTGGGGTGTTCTCCGAAGAGCCGAAAGTCGTGGAGTTCCCGGGACAGCGGAAGCCGCGTTGAGTGGTCAGGTTGATCAGGAATCGAGCCGGATGGGCGGGCAAGGGCGGCATGCGTCCATCATCAACACATTGAAATCACATGTGATTCTTGTCCGGGCGCTGTACATCATGTACAGTTTGTAGGGGGTGAGGGCGGCCGGCGTCTCCCCGGTGCCCGCGCCACCGCCGGGGCGGCAGCTACTGACCCCCGCTACTGCCCGCCGCGCTGCCCGCCACCCTGCTGGCTGCCCGTGCCGGGGCCGCCCATGCCGCCGCCCTGCTGGCCGCCGCCCATGCCGCCGCCCTGCTGGCCGCCGCCCATCCCCGGGCCGCCCATGCCGCCGCCCTGCTGGCCGCCCATGCCGCCCTCGCCGCCGCCCATGCCCGGCCCGCCAGCCGCGCCGCCCTCGCCGCCGCCCATGCCGGGGCCGCCGCCCATGCCGGGGCCGCCGCCCGCGCCACCCGGTCCGCCCATCGCGCCCGGGCCGCCCATGCCCGCGACATCGCCGCCACCCGTGGCGGCGTCGAACTCCGGCAACTGCAACGCCGCGCGGATGCCGCCCGACAGCATCATCCGGTTCCGGTCCTCGTCCGTCATCTCGGCCACGTAGGCCGCGTAGGCCGCGATCACGGTCGCGCGGTAACCCTCCCACCCGTCCAGGGCGGAGCCGACCGCCGCGGCGTAGCTCGCCGCCCAGGCCTCGTTGGTGACATCCAGCGCCGAGATCTCCGTGGTGCTGGCGGCCAGCGCCGTCTTGAAGGCCATCTGGGCGCGGTCGAGTTCCAGGCGCCGCGAGACGAGCTTGGCGAGGTCCTCGTCGGTCCAGGTGTCGCTGGACATCTTCGAGAACGGGTCCGTGGCGCTCAACCACGTGTTCGCGCTGAGGCTCTCGGTGAGCGCGACCACGGCGCTCTCCTTGCCGCCCGACCCCATCTGCGCCGGGCCGAGCACGGCGACCAGCGAGCTGAGCGTGGCGGTCTCGGCGGCGAGGGTGTCCCGCTCGGCCTTGGCCAGTGCCTTCGACGCCTCGCCGATCGCGGCGGGACCTGCCTTGTCGACGAGGACCTGGCCCAGGTCGAGGTGCTTGGAGGCCACCGCCAGGCGTGCCATGGACTCGGCCTTCGCGCCCGCCGTGCCTGCCGTGCCGAGCGCGGTGATCTGCTCCTCGGTGAGCGTGGGGAACCAGCATCGACGCACTAACAGCGCCCCGTTGCGGGTGGTCCGCAACGCGGCCGGTGGCGAGGCCGCCACCTCGCCGGTGCCCTGGGCAGCGGTGCCCTCCGTCTTTCCGTCGCAACCCTGGAGGGCCGCAAGCAACATCAGCGCCGTGAGCATGGAGTACCTCGCGGGGCCCGCATAGCACGCGGCCCCAGGCGCTGGCGGTCACCGTTCGTCGTGTGGCGTCGCGGGCGGTTGCGGACTGTGGGCCCCAGCCGCCCCTATTCCTGCTCCGGCGGGTCGTCCATCATCGGCGTCGTGTCGGGCTCGACCGAGGTGGAGCGCCCGCAGGGCGACGGCACCCCCCAGGGCGACCACGCCACGCTGTCGATGTCGTCGTAGACCGGCTCTCCGAGCACGTCGGTCAGCTGCGACTGGACGACGACGATGCGCTTCAGCGCCTTGCGCTCGTCTTGCCCGGCGCCGCGCAGCATCACCCGCTTGTCGAGCACGATCCACGAGAAGCCCAGGGCCCCCACCTCGGCCAGGGAGTACTCGTCGATCGCAGGCACCTCCGACTCCCCGTCGATGACGGCCCTCATCGCCAGGAAGAGCTGGTTGGAAGCCAGCAGGTTCCTCCCCGCCGCGGGAAGCGACCGCAGCGTGCTCCCGTCGAGGCCCGCCAGCACCGGTCGCCCGTGCACCACCTGGTAGGTGGCCTGGGCGGGGCTGTCGTCGTCGGGCAGCGGGATGACCGCCCCCGAAGTCGCCTGGCCGAGGCAGGTGTAGAACTCGGGCACCTCCGGCTTCCACGCGTCGAGGGGCACCACGCGTCCCGACGACAGCTCGCCCGCCCAGAGGGCGAAAACACCCACGGCGGCGACGAGGCGGGTTCGCCAGAGCCGCGCCAGGGCGTCCCAGGCGGCCACGCCCACCACGGCCACCCCGGCGTGGAAGCAGACCATGGCATCCACGGGCGCGAGCGGCTCGCGCAGCAGCGGCAGCGCCTTCGCGGCGGCAATCCAGGGCGCGTTGGGCAGGCCGAGGAAGACCGGGCCGGAGGCGACCAGGAGGGCAAACCCCGCGAGCGACAGGGCGGTCCGCAGGCGATCCCCGCTCGAGAAAACGTAGCCAGCCGCTAAAAGCATAAGCTCTACCAGCATTATCTCCTTGCGCCGACCCGAGAATCCCAGGTCCCCGAGTTTACCGACTAGCCACTCCCCCGAGGTGCGGCTGCCCACCTGCAGGGACGTCAGCCCCGTGGCACTGGAGCCCGCGTCGCCCGGCCAAGCCCACGGCGACCAGGTGGCGGCGTCGAGCGCCCAGGGCAACTCCCCCGGGCGGAGCAATCCCGGCGCCAGCAGGAGCACCGGGAGCGCGAGCCCCACCAGTCGCAGGCGAGCGCGCCGGAACTCGGCCTTGCCCAGGAGGGCGGCGGCCGCGCAGGCGGCGAGACCGTACACGCCCGCCCGCCACGAGACGAGCGCGGCGAGCAACATCCACGCGGCGCCGACGGCCGCTGGGCGCCAACCCGGCTCGGCCCGGAGGAACTGGGCGACGCCCAGGAGGAAGAACACCCGGATGCCCGCCTCGGGCTGCCCGTCGACGAAGGCCCCCAGCGCGGTCGGGTTGAACGCCATCGGGATCGCCACGATCCACGCCGCCGTACTCGACGCGCCCGCCGCCAGGCCCAGGGCGCGGAAGCCGTACACGTTCGCGGCGAGGCCAACCAGGACGAACACGTTCTGCGCGAGCGGCTGGGGCAAGAGCAGGCGGAACGGCAGCGCCAGGGCCGGCGCGCCGAGGTTGTGGCCGAGGAGGCCGACGACGTCGACGCCCCAGGGGAACCCCAGCGCGGGGGGGACGCCCCCGAGGGCGCGCTCCAACAACCACCACTGCGCCCAGAGTTGGGCCTGCGCGCCGTCGCTCTCGCGCCCCAGGTACGCGCTGGTGACTGCGCCCGGGTCCGTGCCCACGAGGACGACGAACGCGGCGAGGCAGGCAACGTAGGGGGAGAGGCGCACGCCCGGCGCAGGTAGCCGACCGGGGGCGCGCGTCAACCCCGCGGAGTAGAGCGCAGGGCGTGGGGAACCTCGCCGACCTCGTTCGCAGCCTCTACGACCTCGCGGGCGTCGCCCTGCCACCCTGGGCGCTGGTGCTGGCGGCCGTCGTCGCCTTGGCGCTCCTGGTGCCGGTGATCCGGCGAAACGCGGCCACCGACGCCGCCCGGCGCGCCTTCAGCCGGGCGCAGCGAGAGCGGGGCGAGGCGAGAGACCGCGCGGAGCAAGCCGCGCTCGCGCGGGTGCACGGCAACCCGGTCGGGCTCGTGGTCGTGGCCGACCTCGCCCTGGCCGCTGGGCGAACCGCCGTCGCCACCGAGGCGCTCGCGCGGCTGCGGGCGCTGCGCCGACTGCCCGCCGACACCCTGCGGATCCAGCGCGCCCTCGACGGGCCGCAGCCCACCACCGCGCTGGAAGCGGCGATGGTGGTCGAGCGACTGCTCGACCAGGGACAAGAAGTCCTGGCGCGGCAACGCCTCCTCCGGGCGATGGAGCGGTGGCCGGGCGACGAGGACCTCCTCGCCCAGGCCGCGCGCCTGCACCGTGACGATTCCTGACCGGCCGGCGTGAACCCCGCGACGGGGCCCGCTGTCAACCACGCGCAGGGCTGTAAGGTCTTGCCGAGCAGCGCCGTTGTCCCCGCGAACCAGGAGTTCCCGTGTCCCTCATCCTCGTCCTCGCCTCCGTCCTCGCCCCCGAAGCCCAGGCCTGCGCCATGCCCCACGAGGCGCTGGTGATGGTCGAACCCACCCAAGTTGCCCCGCGTGCCGCGTCGCTCGCCGACGTGTTCGCGGAGATCGACCGGGCCGAAGCCGATAATGCCGCCAAAGATGCCATCAAGAAGGCCCTGGAGGGGGCCGGCGGCGTGGGCAGCGGCACCATCCCCGAGGCGGCGGCGCCCCCGGCGCCCCCGGCGGCTCGTCCCTCGACCTGAGCGGCAACCCCAGGGATAAGCAGCCCCCATGCTCGCCCTCGCGATGGTGGTGGTGCTGGGCGGGGCATGGGCCCGGGCGCCCGGTGACGGGCTGGCCCTCGCGGCCGAGGCGCAGTGCACCGCCTGCCACGCGGTGCCCGCGCTGGCCGCGCCCAGCCGGCTCGAGAGCTGCGATGGCTGCCACGAGTGGGTGCGCGCCGTGGCCGGGGACCCCGCCAAGCGTGCCAAGGCGCTGGCCATCTTTCCGCGCTGGGAACGGTACGAGAAGAATGTCGCCTCGTACTTCGACGTCCCCGACTTGGGCGCCGCCTTCGCGCGCCTCGACCCGGCCTGGGTCCAGCGCTACTTGGCCGACCCGCACGACCTGCGGCCGTCGATGCCCGAGACCATGGTCCGCCTCGGGCTCGACGGCGAGGAGATTGCCGCCCTGGCCGGGTGGGCAGCTTCGATGTCGGTGGCGGTGCCCACCACGGCACCCCCCGACGCCGGGAACCTGGCGACCGGCCAGCGACTCTTCACGGAGAAGGGCTGCGCCGCCTGCCACGCCTACGGCGCGCTCCACGTCGGCGGGATCCCCGCCGCACCGGACCTGCGCTGGGCGCGGGAGCGCATGAGCAGCGACATGGTGGCGGCGTGGATTGCCAACCCCGCCGCAGTTCACCCCGGTGCCACCATGCCTAGCCTTGGACTCGACCACGCCGAGGTGATCGCGTTGCGCGACTACGTCGTCCTGGCCGAGCCGGGCGGGTCAGCCCCCGTCACTGCGCCC
>CAYHRZ010000233.1:0-8056 GCA_964359125.1 uncultured Klebsiella sp.
CAACCGCTACCACCTGCCGGAGCGACTCCAGAGCGGCAGCCCCGTCGGCTACCGGACTCGCCTGCCCCTCGATGCAGCCGAGGCCTCGGAGGCCGCTACGCTCTTGTCGCTGGAGCCGCCCTCCGCCTTCGTGCCGGGGCCGTCGCCCACCGAGGGCGAACTGTTCGAAGAAACCGCCCTGGGCCTGCTCAGCGCGCGGCAGTCCACCAACTACCGGGGGCATCGCCAGGTCACGCTCGGCCCCGCCGACTCGGCCAAACTCACCGGGTTGTTGCGGCAACTTCGCCCGATCGAGGGCGCCGTGCTCGACGGCGCGGCCTACACGCACGTGGGGTTGTCGCGACCGTACCGCACGCCGTTCACCTTCCTGCTCACTTTCGTGGGGCACCAGCCGCTTACCAGCCCCTTCACGGTGGCCAACCGCGCGTGGAGCAAACGATTCCACCATGCCGACGACATCCCGACCATCGGCTACCTGCAGCACCTCCACGTGGGCATCTGGGCCGACGCCATGGAGCGGGCAGCGCTGCTCGCCTCCGGCGGTCGTCGGCGTGCCAACGTGTTCATGGCGCCCTTCGCCGGACCGGGCCGACAGGCCGAGAACGCCCCGGCGATCGCCGAGATCGAGGCTATCGTCGGCCTCACGGCGGCGGAGCGCGCCGAGGGCTGGCGCGTGGCCCTGGTGGCGCAGGTGGGGGAGGTCGACGCCCCATCGCCGGTGTCGCCGACCACGTGCCGAAAACTAGGCGCCAACATACTGGCCTTTCGCTCCGAGCGGATCCAGCCCGGGGTCAATGCCGAGGAGAAGGCGCCACCGCAGTACCAGTCCCGGCAAGACATGGACGTCCCCCCGGAACTCGTCGAGATGGCGGGGCGGGCCGGGTACAACGCCTTCTGCCGCTGGTCCGGTGTCGACCGCGACATCGCCAAGCGCTTGCTGCTCCTGGAACGCATCGACGTCCTCACCCCCGGCGGCAAGGAGCGGCTACGCGCGGTGCGGAAGAAGCTCGAAACGGTCACGGACGAGTTGGTGAAGAACCTGCCCTTGTGGGTGGACCTGCCCACCGGTCGGAGCCTGTCGCGCAACGCCGCCCGCGGCAAGAAGGCCTTCGCCCTCGCCGGCCAGCGCATTTACGTGGGCGGCCTCTCCCGCCCGGAGGTCGAGGCCGCAGGGCTGGACTTCCTCCACGCCGTGCGGGTTTTCGGCGCCGCCGCGTCGCGGTCCGCCCTGGCCTGCGAGGTCGCGGGCGTGGTGGACCTGCCCCCCGGCTGCGACCTGCTCGCCGGGGTGTGCTTGATGGCGGGCCCGGTGAACCAGGACGACATCGGGAAGGCCTTCTACGGGGGCCGCGACCTCCTGGCGGACGCCTTCGCCGGCCGGGACCCCACCTCGCTGCTGGTGTGGACACTCAAAGCCAAGACCGTGGCCGACCCCATCGGCAACGAGGAGCAGTTGCTCAACGCCCGGCAGAAGGGGGCGCTCGTGGACCTTCGCCCGGCACCGCACGAGGTGGCCTGGCTCCGGGTCGACGGCGAGAACCGGCCGCTGCGGCTGCGCGACGGCGAGGTGAACACCGAGCGCGCCTTCGCCGACCAGGACAACTTCGTCGCCGACGCCGAGGGACGCGAGGTCCCGGGCAACCGCGGGTCGGCCTGGCCCGCCGCCTGGGCCGGGGAGCGCCCGTGGTCCTAGAGTTCCAGCGACCGCCCGAGGTGCCGTTGTGGACGGTGTTCCGCAAGCGTGGGCGCAGGCTGGTGGCGGGAGACAGCATCCCCCGGGTCGAAGCCACGGCGCACGTGCTGGAGGGGGATCCTGCCCTCTACCCGCGGGTGTGCCGTTTCCCCACGCTGGATCCCCTCCCCCTCACCTACCCCACGGTTCTCGCCCGCGGCCTGCAACTGGCCGTCCTCACCCACGAGGCCTTCCCGTTGCGGTTGGCCGGGATCGTCCACGTCCGGCAGGGCATCGTGTCGCGACGACCGATTCACCGGGGCGAGGCGCTCTCCGGGCGGGTGTGGGTCGACGGCTTCCGCCCCGCCCGCCGCGGCGGGGAGTTCGACATGCACACGGTCGTGAATGCCGGGGGCGACGAGGTCTGGCACGGCGTCACGACCATCCTCTCCCGCGACCTCCCCGGCGACGATGCCCGGCGCCCCCAGGTGGAGGACTCGCCCTTCTCGCTGCGGCGGTCCACGACTTGGAGCGTCCCGTCCAACACCGGCCGCCGCTACGCCACCGCTAGCGGCGACTACAACCCGATCCACCTCTGGGGCCTGTCCGCCCGGCTGTTCGGTTTCCGTCGCGCCATCGCCCACGGGTGGTGGACCCTCGCCCGGGCCGTGGCCGAGGCCGACACCGACCTGCCCCCAGCGGTGACGCTGGAGGCCCACTTCCTCGCGCCCCTGGAATTGCCCGGCACCGCGACCTTCGAGTCGGGGCCCCTCCAGGGGGGCACGCGGATGGTGGTGCGCGGCAAGCCCAACCGCCGGGGGGACAGTCGCCTCCTCGTCGTCGAGGCGCGCCCCTTAGCTAAGGGTCCAACGACTCGATGAAAGTCCAGCGCTTGTCCACCCAGTCGCGGACGTAGGCCACCTCGCCGTCGTAGTCGGTCCAGTTGGTACGCCAGGACCAGCCACCGTAGCTGTAGTAGTCGTCGGCCCACACCGACCAGTCACGACGCGCGCTCGCGTCGATACGGGCGATGTACGCGTCGATCATCGCGCCGGTGTTGTCGGGGTGGAAAACCGACTGGCGCTGGTCGCGGAAGCGCTGGCTCATGTCGCGACCGTACGCCCGGCTGTCGAGCAAGCGCTTGAACAGGTTGTTGGCGCTGGTGAAATCGTAGTCGTAGGTGGCCGGTTCGCGATCGGTCTGCCAGGTCTGGCCCAGCGAGTGGTTGAAGTCCCAGGGGGCGTGGTGCCAGAGGGGATTGTCCCGGTCGTAGTACAGGTAGGCGTTCTTGCCACCGGAGTCGTCGGCCTCGGTGAACACCACCAGCGACCACCAGTCGAAGAACTCGTCGACCGCGATCATCTTGCCGATCTCGGCGTCGAAGTCGTCGTCGCTCGACTCGGCGACGAATTGCACAAAGGCGTCGATGTCGGCGTAGTCGTTGGGGATGCCCTCCTTTTTCTCGTAGCCCGAGTGCCAACTCGACTTCGCGTAGCCGCCGTACGTGGCGTAGAAGTTGGCCGAGTGATCCACCGACTTGTAGAGGCTGCCCTCCTCGTCGTGACCGTAGTCCTCCCACCACTCCCCCGACACGTGGTCGGTGAGCGCGTACAGCCCGTGGTACTCGCCGTCGAGGTACACGACCACCATCATGTTCTCGACCTGCTGTCGACTCGGATCCTGCTGGTTCCACAGGTCGTAGCACATCAACTGGCGGAAGTAGGCGTTGTCGTCGAAGGTGGAGGTGAGCACGATCCCCCGGCGCTTCGGGTAGTCCTCCTCCTCGTCCTCGAACTCGTGATCCGGGGGGAACTTCACGCGGAAGGACTTCTTCGGGTAGTAGCTGCTCGCGGCCCCGCGGTACTGGATTTCCACGTCGAAGGCCTCGCCCCGGTAGGTGATCGTGGTGGGCTCCGAGTCGTCGAAGTTGATGTTGGACGGCAGTTCGATGTGGAACACCGGCAGCCCGTACTCGGTGAGGTAGGTGCTGGGGTTCACCGGTTCGTTGCCCCGTTCGCCGAGCGCGTCGACCACGTTGATCGCCCCCTCGCCAAGCTCCTCCCCCGCTCCCCGGCCCGTGACCGTGGCCGACACCACCGCCGTCCAGGCGCCCGCGTCGGCGAGGTCGGTGGCCCAGCTGAGCACCCCGGTGGCCGCGTCCAGCGTAGCGCCCTCCGGTGCCGACACCAGCGACCATGACGTCGCGTCTTCCAAGCCCGCGCAGGCAAACGAGAGCGTGGCCGTGCTGCCCTCGTCGACCTCCACCGCCGCCGCCCCCGGCTGGCAACCGAGGTCCTCGGAGCCACCCGCGAGCTCGGGGGCGGTGTCGACGGCGGGCGCGGTGTCGCCACCGGCCACGCCGTCCCCGCCGATCGTGGTGGTGGGGGTACAGGCGAGCAGGGCGAGCAGCATGACCGTCCCAGCGTAGCCGGGCGCCGAGTCGCCGTCGGTGCTAGACTGCCGCCCGCATGCGACTCGCCCCCCTCGCCCTCCTGCTGGCCTGCGATCCCGCCGCCGAGACGGGCGACACCGGCGTCATCATCAAGACCCCACCGGCCGACGCCGACACCGACACCGACGCCGACACCGACACCGACACCGGCGAACCCGACGACACCGCCCCCACCGAGCCCGAGTTGGAGTGGACGGCGGGCAGCACCGGCCTGCGCGTGGTGCTGACCTACGACGGCGACGTGGGCGCGGAGGACGCGGTCCGCGTGGGCGTGTGGCTCGACGAGTACCGCACCGGTAGCCAGCTCGAGAAGGTCGATACCACCGCCAGTTTCCCGAAGACCCTGGAAGTCGACCTGCCCGAACTCGGCGAGTCGCCCTTCCAGTACGAGGTGTACCTCGCGGCCTACATCGACCGGAACAACGACCACTACCACTACCCGGGCCCGGAAGACCTGGTGCTGGTCTACGGCCCCGACGGGTTGGCGTCGTACCCCATCCTGATCAAGGACGGCTACCTCACCTCCGGCGTAGAGCTGGCGTTTTACGACCCGTACTAGGCGTGTGATACAGCGCGGCCTGTATCAGATGTATCACCCGCTCGACGTCGCGACACGCCCCTTGCCCACGGCTAACGGCAACGGCGCTCAGCCGCCGAACAACTTCCCAACACGACGTCCGGCCGCCTTCGCACGCTCGGCGTAGTGGCTGGCCGCTTCCTGCCAGGCGCGCCAAGGGGAGTCGGCGGGGTCGTCCTGCCGGAGCGGGTAGTCGCCGCCGAGGACCTTGGCGTAGGCGCCGCTGTCGATCCAGGCGTCGACCTCGCGCAGGCGTTGCACCGGGAAGGGGTGCCGCCGGCCCAGCACCGCCAGCGTCCGCGCGAGGGTGTCGAAGACGTTTCCCTCCTCCTCGTAGCGCCGCGCCTGTTCCGTGAAGGCCTCCAAGCTGGCCCCCTCGCCCACCCCGCCGGCCAGTCGCAACAAGGCAAGCCGCACCACCTCGGGGTCCTGGCAGGCGAGCAAGCCGGCACGATCCGCGCTGAGCTCACTCTTGCGATCCCACTCCAGGAGCGCCGCGAGCACCGCCAACATCGCCAGGCCCGTGATCGGCGTCCCGAGCGCCAGGGGGCCCGCCCGGAGTAGCAGCGCGAGCATGGTCTTGTAGAGCACGTGGCCGCTCTGGATGTGCCCGAGTTCGTGGGCCAGCACGTAGCGCAGTTGGTCGTCGTCCAGGGCGTGCACCGTGCCGCTGTTGACCACCACGAAGGGGTGTTCCCAACCCACCGCCCCGGCGTTGAGCACCGGGTTCTGCGACACGAAGAGCGTGTAGGGCTCCGAGGCGTCCAGCACCTCCAGGCACTCCGCGTAGATGCCGTGGAGACGAGGGAACTGTTGCGGGCCCACCTCCACCGCGCCCCCGAGGTACAACGCCCGCAGCGCCTTCTCCGAGAACAGGCCGAAGACCCACTTGGTGACGATGTCGAACCCCGGTACGGCGCGCAGCGTGGACAGGGCAGCCCGGTCCGCCGGGTGCTCCCACGCCCGCGAAGAGATGCCCGGGAAACAACGGCGACCGGAGGGGACGATGAACTCGGCCATCAGCCCGCGCAGGCCCGCTCGACGTCGGCCACCGTCTTGGGACAGTCCCGCGTGAGCACATCCGGGTCGCCCTCGGTGACCAGGACGTCGTCTTCGATGCGGATGCCGGTGCCGCGGAAGGCCTCGGGGGCCCGCTCGTCGTCGCGAGGGATGTACAGTCCAGGCTCGGCGGTGAGCACCATCCCCGGTGCAAGCGGCCGCGAGGCGAAGCCGTGCCAGTACGCCCCGGCGTCGTGCACGTCGAGACCCAGCCAGTGACCGGTCCCGTGCATGTAGTAGCGGCGGTAGGTCTCGGTGACGATGTTGTGATCCACGTCGCCCTGGAGGATGCCCAGGTGGACCATGCCCTCCACCAGGCGCCGCACCGCCACGTCGTGCATCTCGCGGTAGGCACGCCCGGCCCGCGCGCAGTCGATGGCGTCGACCTGCGCCTGCAACACCACCTCGTACAACTCGCGCTGGGGCCCGGAGAAGCGCCCGCTCACCGGCCATGTTCGCGTGATGTCGGCGGTGTAGTAGCGGTACTCGCAGCCGGCATCGACCAGGCACAAGTCACCCTCCCGCAGGACCTCGCGGTTGGTCACGTAGTGCAGGATGTTGGCGTTGTTCCCGCCGCCGACGATGGTGGTGTAGCCGGGACCGTTGCCACCGGAGCGGCGGAAGTGGCCGTCGACCGCCGCCTCCACCTCGTACTCGAACACCCCGGGGCGCCCCGCCCGCATCGCCAAGACGTGGGCCTCCGCGCTGATCTCGCCGGCGCGACGGAGGAGCGCCACCTCACCCGGTTCCTTGGTGATGCGCATCTCCCCCAGGGACTTGCCGGGGTCCACGAAGCGCCAGGGCAACTCGGCCCCGTTGCGGGCGGCCACCTTCGCGTGGCCGCGCACCGCCCGGTGGACGCTGGCGTCGATGGCGAGGTCGTCGCCGAGGCGGTGGTGGAGGGTGCCGTACCCCTGCAACAAGTGTCCGAGTCGCGACCCAAGCTCGCTGATCGGGTACGCCGCGTCGGCGCCGTAGCGCTCCCGGGCCCCGGCAACGCCCTCCCGGATGCCCGTCCACACCTCGCGCTCGGGGTCCTTGGGCTGCACGAAGAGGATGAACGGCAGTTCGCTCTTCGGGCGGAACAGCGCCACCACCTCCGGGTCTTCCCAGCCCGTGAGGTAGAAGAGGTCGCTGGCCTGGCGGTAGCGGTACTCCGAGTCGGCGTTGCGGTGGTGGTGCGGGGGCGAGCACACCAGCGCCGCGTCGGCGTCGAGGGCCGCGAGGAACCGGGCACGCCGGGCAGCGTGTACGGCGGGGTCGGTATGGGCGAGCATCCTCACCGCGTAACGCCCCGCTCCGCGTGATACGCCGCGGGCCCGATGGAGCGCTACCACCTCACCCGGTCCTTCAACTCCGAGGGCTACGATCTCACGATTGCCGAGATCGGGCAGCACGACCCGGCGTTGATCCCCGTGCTCCAGGAGTTGGACCTGCTCAGCTACGCCGAGCCCACCTTCTCGCGCTACACCCTCGGCGGCATGATGCGCTTCGGGCGCACCTTCGTGATCCGGGCCGACGAGTTGGTCATCGGCGCCTGCCACACCTTCCGCAGCTTCGACGACCCCGACGAGGTGGTGGTGTTCAACATGGCGCTGCGCCCCGGGTGGCGTGGACACGGCCTCGGCACCCGCCTCCTCGACGGTGTCTTGTCGCGACTCAAAGCTCATGGGGTGCAGCGCGTGTCGCTGGCGGTGGCCTCGAACAACCACCGCGCCATCGCGGTGTACCGCGCGAAGTTCGGCTTCGACGAAGTGGCGCTCTTGGAGAGTGAGTTCAACAACGGGCAGCAGTACCGACTCATGCGCCTGGACCTCGCGACCTTCACTCCGCGGGCGGCGGGGTAGCGCCACCGGCGGCGGCGCGGATCTGCTCGCGGAGCAGCGCCGGGCTGGCGTTGTCCGGCAGCCAACTCACGGGGGCGTACTTCCGCTCCAGGGCCGCCCAACGGCGGGGCTCCGACGAGAAGTCGTGGCAGAACACGGCGGGAATCGTCACCCCGGCGGCCCGCAGGGCGGCGAGCACGTACGCGCCCTGGTTCTCCTCCAGGAACTGCCGCGCTCGCACCGGGTCGCCGTTGAAGCGCTCCGCCGTCTCCGCCATGTCGCCCAGCAACTGCCCGGCTTCTACGCGGTCGAAACGCATGTCGAGCAGCAGAAGGTCGTGGTCGGCGCTCGCGCGCAGCGCCTCCGCCCCGTCGCCGGCCCGCGTGAGGACGAAGCCCTCGCCGAGGAAGCGCCCCAGCGTGTGGATGTACTCGTAGCCGTCTTCGACCACCAGGACCCGGATCGGGGCC
>CAYHRZ010000234.1:0-3861 GCA_964359125.1 uncultured Klebsiella sp.
CCGGTGTCGGAGGCGGTGGCGTAGTCCTTGGCGCTGTCGCCGCCGAGGTCGTACTCGGAGCACCCGGAGGCGAGGAGAAGGACGAGGGGGGATCGGACCATGAGACTCTCCGTTCGGCGGGACTTAGTGCAACCACCGTGCCACGCCGTAACGTCCGGCGTTGGAACTATGTGACGGTGGGTCGGTGATGTGCCGGGTGCGACAGGGGCGTCGTGGTCTATGGCGCGGGGGGCGACGCCGCTTGGCCGTGATTAGCTTCCCACAGCGCCGTGTCGCCTCCGTCCACGATGTTCCAATTCCTGTCGCGACGCGCGGAGGCGCAGGACGTCGCTGCGGCCGAGCTTCGCCGGGCAGTTCGCGCGCGGTTGCCGGGTGCGATGGAGATCCTGGCCACGCGCTTCGGCGTCGCCCGCGTGGTGTTGTTCGGCAGCCACGCCCGGGGCTCGGCCGACGAGAACAGCGACATCGACCTCCTGGTGTGGGGCCTGGATCCGCTGAGGCAGTTCGCGGCGATCGCCGAGCTGGAGCGATGGTTCGGGGGCCCGGCCGTGGACCTGGTCCGCGTCGAGGACGTGCGTGGGCCGGTGGGGGCTCGCGCGCTCGCCGAGGGTGAGGTGCTGCTTGGCTGAGCCCGAGGTTGCCCTGCGCTACTTGGTCGCTGAGCTGGTCGCCGAGATGACCCGGATCGACACCACCATTGCGGAGATCCACGGTGCTCTGCGGCTGCAAGAAACGCGCCCGTGGACGCCACTCGAGCGCTACGGACTCGCGCGCTTGGTCGAGAGTTTCTACACCGGCGTGGAGCGGGTGCTCGACCGGATCGAGGCGGTTTTTGGTGGCCGTGACCGGTCCAGCGCGGGCTGGCACCGCGCCCTCCTCTCCGCGGCGGCCCTCGACGTGCCCGGGGTGCGTGTGGCCGTGCTCAGCCCCCAGTCGGTCGAGGTGTTGGAGCTGCTGCTCGCGTTCCGGCACCGGTCCCGGAACCTCTACGCGTTCGAACTCGACGAGGTGCGGGTCCGCGCGGTGGCCGAGCAGGCGGTCGCGGCGTGGCCACCGGTCCGAGCGGAGGTCGAGCACTTCGCGGCGCAGTTGCTCCCCGTGTAGTCGCCTTCCAACCGGGTGCCTCAGTGCTCGATCTCGCTGTTGAGCTCGAACCCGGTGAGGGTGTCCATCTCGCCGGTGGCGGCGTCGTAGAAACCGATGCGGCCAAGCTCGTGCTCCATGCTCGCGTAGCCGAGGGTGCTCCCCGGCAGCGTGCCCACGTGGGTGGGCGCGCTGGCGAGGTCCACCTCCACCGGCAGGTGGGTGGCGAAGTCGAGCACCTCGAGCTTGGCCTTGCCGTCGAGGCCCGCGAAGCCCCAGCGACCGTCGTCGCTGGCGCCCCAGCCCACCACCTCGCCCGCCAACAACAGCGGCGTGGAGAGGCCCGTGCTCAGCGTGAGCATCGTCATCGCGTACTCGCCGGCAAAGGGGCTCTCGTCGTCGATGTCGTCGTGGTCCTGCTTGGTGTGGAACACGAGCGCCGAGCCCGAGCCGTCGACCACGCCCACCGTCGACACCGGCTTCACCAGCGTGCGCTCCACCACCGCGCCGGTGCTCGAGTCCCACAGGGCCAGCGAGGGGGTGAGCGTGGCGTTGGTGTAGAGCACCGCGAGGCCGTCGTTGCCCACGAAGGCCAGGGACCCGTACTCGGCGTCGGTGTCGAGCACAGTCGAGGTGGGCGGCGCCAGCGGGTCGGCAAGGTCGTAGCGCAAGACCGTGTGCGTGGCGCGCACCAGCACCGCCAGCGAGGCGCCGGTGGGGTCGATGTCCATGTCGGTGGGCACGCCGCCGGGGTCGAGGTTGTAGACCAGTTCGTCGTCGAGGTTGACCGCGAGCAGCCCGCCCACGCCGAACTGCCGGACAAAGGCCCACTCGCCGTCGGTCGACAACTCCACCTCCTCGGCCACGGGCACGTCGCCGTCGTCGTCGGCGATGGGGACCAGCCGCGCCGCGGGGGATTCCGCGAGGTCCACCACCGCGAGCATGGTGTCGCTCACCACCACCGCGCGGACGTCGGCCCAGCGCACGCCGTGGGGCTGGTAGCCCACCACGAGCGGGTGGTGCGCCACGGGATCCAGCGACACGAAGCTCACCTCGTTGAACGAGGCCACCCCGCCGGTGCTGCCGCTCGCGGGCCAGTCGGGGTCGTACCAGGTCATCGCCCAGTCGCCGGTGTTGGCCAGGGAGAGGCGGTTCATGCCGTCGCGGATGGCGACCGTCGTCACCGCGAGGCTGCTGCCCTCGACGACCGACACGCTGTCGTCGCCCTCGTTGAGCACGACGGCCAGGAGCGTGTCGGTGGTGGCGAGCACCGTGGTGGGGGTGGCGCCCACGCCCACCGTCTGCACGGCGAGGCTGTCGACGGTCACCCGGGTGAGGCTGTCGCGACTCGGGTTGACGACGAATAGGTACTGGTTGGTGACGGCGGGGCTGTAGAGCAGCGGGTCGTCTTCCGTCTCCGGGGGCGCGGTGTCGTCGGCGTCGGCGTCGGCGTCGCCGTCGGCGTCGGCGTCGGCCTCGTAGCCGGCGCCGTCGTCTTCGGGGGCGGCGGCGGCGGCGTTGTCGAGGCGGTTGTTGTCGGTGGTAGCGGCGGCGTCGTAGTCGAGGAGCTTGTTGTCGCTGGTAGCGTCGGAGTCGCAGGACAGCAGGATGACGATCGGGAGGAGTCGCATGGGGTAGTGTAGCTGCGGGACCGGGGAACCGTGGTCGGTCATTGCGCCAGCTGCGCCCGGATCGCGGTCGCGAGGTTCTCCCGGTTGTGGAAGAACTCCCGCACCACGGTAGCGTGCCGGGACTGCGCCGCTCCCGAGGCCCCCTCTTGGCCTAGTGCCTTGACGTCACGGAGCAGCGCGACGAGGATCGCCGACACCAGCGTCGCGCGCTCGGCTTCGTCGAAGGGCCGCTTCTGGTGGTAGCAGCGCAGGAAGTGGACGATCCGCCGGGGGTCGGCGCGCTCGTCGTTGCCCCGGTAGCCGGCGTACACCGCGGAACGGGCCACGTCGTCAACCAGCGGCGCCACGCGCAGTTTCTCGAGGTCCAGCACGGCGATGCGACCGTCCGGCAGCGACACCGCGTGGTCGCGGTGAAAGGAGCCGTGTACCAGGCCCCGGGGCACGTCGCGACCGTCGTGGTCGCTACACCAGTCCCAGGCCTCGCGGGTACCGGGCCCGGCAAAGGGTTCGAGTGTGGACCAGGGCAGGTCCTCGTCGCGGACCTCGATCTCGGGGAACTCCGAGCGCAGGTCGCCGAGCCCGTGGAACGCCGCCAGGGCATGGGCCAGGCGCTCGATGTCGCGGGCGCTGGAGGAGGGCCGGGCGTCGCCGAGGAAGGGGTAGAGCGCGGCCACCCGCGGCCCCACGCGTAGCGCCGTGCGGCCGTCGGGCAGAGTCACCGGTGACTCCACCACTGCGGGCGTGCCCTGGAGCCGCTGGTCGACGGCCCGCTCCAGCTCGAACAGGCGTCCCCAGCAGGGCTTGTTGAAGACCTTGAGCACGCGCTCCGCGCCGTCGATCGTCAAGCGGATCACGTCGTTGCAGGCGTGTCGCTGGTAACTTGCGGTCGCGACCGCGTCGATGCCCAGCGGGGCGAGCAAGGACCTGACGTCGCCGTCGAGGGGGCGCCACAGCCCCACCTCCGGCGTCCAGTCGCCGACCCACTCCGTCTTCGGGAACGCCCGCGGGTAGCGCCCGGAGCCGTGGATGCCCGTGACGAGGCCGGCTACCGCCTCTTCCCAGGCCGAGGCCTCGCCCTTGTCGAGCCGGCGCTCGGCCAGGAGGAGCCAGAGGTAGAGGGCCACCCTACCCGGGTCGGGCTCGCGCC
>CAYHRZ010000234.1:3871-8035 GCA_964359125.1 uncultured Klebsiella sp.
TCGGCCCAGGACCCCGCGATCACCGCGATGCCTGCGGGATCGCCGCCGGCGGCCTGCACCGCCTGGGCGAGGTCCAACTCCGGGTCCGCCCAGCCCACGGCGCCGAAGTCGAGCAGGCCCACCAGCTCGCCCCCGTGCACCACCCAGTTCGAGGGGTGCAGGTCGAGGTGGCAGAGGGCATCGCCCAGCAGCACGGTGTTGGCGAAGTGATCGCGCAGGGGAGCGGGTAGTTCGGGTCGCGACACCCGCAGGCGGGTGCGGGCCACCCAGTCCAGGGCGGTGGGGCCCACGGCCAGCCGCTGCCGGTGCAGCGCGCCGAGGATCCGCCCCGCCGCCGCCAGCCATGCGGGTTCGAGTCGGAGGGGGCGGGCGTTGCCCCTCCGGGCGTCGTCGCTCACCAGGATGAACCGCCCGTTCCAGGGTTCGGATCGTCGCAGCCCCGGGGCCACGAAGCCGAGGTCGAGCGCCTGCACGCGGGCCTCCCGTCGCCCGCGATCCACCTCGTCGTGGACCTTCACGAACCGACCCTCGGGGTCGCCGTCGCGGCGCCGGAAGACGTGGACGCCGGCGTGGCTGCCCAGGGGATCGACCGGGCCGACCGCCCGCCGCAGCTCCCCCTCGTCGAGCGGGGCCGAGGACCCTCCCTGCCGGGCCGCCCCGTGGCCGCTGCCGCTGCCGCGCTGGGGACCCGTCCAGCGCCTCAGCGGGGGGAGGCCCGCCTGCGCCCGTGCCTGCATCTCCGCCATCGCCAGCTCCCCGCGGCGTCGGAACACCTCGGGTGACAGCCGCACGGGCGCCGTCCCCGGGCGGGGCTGGTAGGCGTTGAAGCTGGGCAGGTCGAAAGCTCGGCTCACGGCGATAGAGGCGGCGAAGTCGTCGTCGTCCTCGTCGCCGAAGCCGTAGAGGATGTCGGTGCGGGTGACGAGGCTCGGGGCGACGCCCTTGAGTCGCCTGACCGCGTCGACCAGACGGGCCGCGTCGTAGGTGCGCTCCATCTGGGCCAGCACCCGCGGCGAACCCGACTGCACGGGGATGCCGAGGAAGGCGAATCGTCCCGACGAAAACAGCGGCAGCAGCGCCTCGAAGTGGGCAAGGAACAGGGTGGGTTCGAAGGACTCGCCCGAGACGAGGAAGTCGCCGGGGGCCTCCGCGACCGCGCGCACCAGGTTGACCACGGTGAGCCCGAGGTCGTGCCCCCAGGCGCTGAGGTCGGTCGACACCAGGAGCACGTCGTGCTGCCCGCTGGCGACGGCGCGCTCGATGTCGGAGAGCACCTCGGGGATCGACCGGGACTTGGGGCGGCCCGTGGCCCGGCGGATGGCGCAGAAGGTGCAACTGCCGAGGCACCCGGTGCTGGCCACGACATGCGCCCAGCCGTCGGCGAAGTCGTTGCCCCGGTAGGCGTTGTGCAGCGACGGGGGCACGTCGGCGAAGGGCACGGGACCACCGAAGATCTCGTCGAGGCGTTGGTGGTGGCGGGGGTCGACCGTGGCGTGCTCGCCGGCTCCAAGCGCCCGCGCCATACGACGAGGGTCGATGTCGACGAGGCAGCCCAGGGCCACCACGGGCCGGTCGCGCAGGGCGTCGAGGGCGTCCCACGTGAGTTGTGCCTGCCGGGCGTCGCTGCCGCAGGTGTTCACCACGCAGGCGTCGGCCTGGCTGGGGCTTTCGACCACCACGAAGCCGTTGGCCCGGAGGTAGTCGTCCAGGCGGGAGCTCACCGTGCCCGCGTAGGGACAACACTTGAAGGCCTGGTGCAGGTACACCCGCGACCCGGCCGGGACGCGGTTCACGCCGGGGTGCCGGCGGGCCCCGGGGTGGCGGGCGGGGCGGCGTTGCCGGGCGGGTCCCAGGGCGCGACTTCGCCCTCCGCCACCGGTCGGCCCAACTTCACGTCGACCACGAAGGTGAGGCGCGGCCGGTCCGCGGGGTTCTTCGCGGAGTGGGGCACCCGGACGTCGAGCAGCCGCAGGGAGCCCTCGGGCCAGCGTTTCGCTTCCTCGGCGGGCAGTTGAAGGGCGAGGTGGACGCGGACCATGTCGTCGTCGCGGAAGTCGGTGTGCTGGCTGAGGTCCGCGCCGGGGTCCAGGCGCAAGAACCCCGCCACGGGCGCGTTCGGCAGGTGCTCGAGCACCCCCATCGCCACGGGACAGCGCGCGCGGTTGGCGGCAAAATCGACCTGGGGGAACTCCTTCTCCCAGGGCCCGACCCGCAACAGGAATCCCTTCCACTGTCCGCGGTAGCGCTCGCGCGAGGGCATGTCGACGAACAACTCGTCGGGCAAGGCCAGGGCCTCGGCGCGCAGGGCCTCGGCAGCGGCGAGGATGTGCTCCACGCCGGGGACGTCGCTCGGTTCCATGGGTGGAGCTTAGCGCGGGATACCCGGCCCAGGTGGTGCCGTCCCACGAGGATCCCGCCGTCCACGCCTTCCTGGCGGGCACGCCGGCGTACCAGGTCGCCTGGCTGGGGGACCGCGGGCTCCCCGCCGCCGTGCTCCTGCCGCTGGTCAACGCCTGCGGCCAACGCTGCTTCTTCTGCGCGGGGCCCGGCACGGTCAGCGTGCCCCCGGGCGACGTCACTCGCTGGGCGCAGGTCGAGGCCCACCTCGACGCCCGCCCGGCCGGGGTGACGCGACTCCTCGTGGGGGGCAACGAGCCGACGCTGCACCCTCACTTCGACGACGCGCTGCTGCGGGCGGTCGACGCGGGTTTCGAGCGGGTGGACCTGATGACCAACGGCGCCACGCTGGGCGACCACGCGGCCCGGTGGGCTGCGGCCGGCGTGCGGGAGGTGGTGGTTCCGCTCTACGGCACCCGTGCCGCGGAGCACGACGCGGCGGCGGGGGTGGCCTGCTTCGACGCGGTGAACGCGGGCTTGCACGCGGCGCACCGCGCCGGGATCACGGTGCGGGTGCACACCCTGCTCACGCGGGAGGTGCTCCCGCAGCTTGGGGAACTATCGGCCTTCGTCACGGGCAGTTTCGGGACGCCCTTGGCGGCGGCCCTGTTGCGACCCAAGCCAGTGTTCCAATGGGCGGCCCACGCGCCTTCCCTGGGCGAGATCCGCCGCGCGCTGGCGGGGCTCGACGTGGACCTGCTGGTGGCGCCGCTCTGCCTCGGCTGGGGGCAGGGCGACGGCCTGCTTCCCGGCGCGGGGCGAGCAGGGCCCCCGGCGGCGCTCCTGGCCACCCTCTACTTCTCGACCCAGGCCCGGACCTACGCCTCGCCTTGTGGCGCGTGCCCCGCCCGGTCGGCCTGCCCCGGCGTCGTGAGCGCCTACGCTACATCCCCCTGACGACCGCGGCGATCCCGGGCACGACGGCGGCCACCCGCTCGGCACTCACTGTCCCCGGGAGGTCGGTGGGCTCGTGGTAGTGCGGGTTCCGGTTGGGGGGCATGTCGGTCACCATCACCGCCGGAGAGCCGACCCGCCAGAACTCGGCGTGGTCGCTCCAGTCCACGCCCTGGATTGAGCCCGGGATGGCCGCGCCAGCCGCGGGGAGGGAGCTCGCGCTGCGGAAACGACGGAGGCTGTCCTGCACCAGTCCGGACGAACCGGGGTTGCCCACGAACATGAGGAAGTTGCCGGTGCGTGGAAGCAGCGCCCCGAGCCCGAGCGGCCACCGCTGCGAGCCGGACTCCTCGCTGTAGTAGCCGACGCTCTCGAGCACGACCGCGCCCCGGATGGCGGCGCCCCTGGCGACCAGGGCCCGCGCGTACACCCGGCTCCCCATCTCGTCGGTCTGGAAGTACGGAGGCTCCTCGTTGGCAAACAGGACGAGGTGGATCTCGCCCTCGCGCACGGCGAGTCCGGGGTCGCGCGCGAGTTCCAGGAGCGCCGCGACGCCGGAGGCGTTGTCGTCGGCGCCCGGGGTGCCGAGGGCGGTGTCGAGGTGCGCGCCCACCACGACCACCTCCCCGCCGGAGGTGCGGGTGGCCACGAGGTTGTGGGCAAGGTCGTCGACCGGTTGGGCCTCCACCCTCCAGCCCAACGACTGCAGCCGATCGGTGGCCCAGGCCTCGGCCTGCCGCAACTCGTAGGGGCGGTGGTGGTTGCGCTCGCCCAGAGTCGCGGCGAGGAACTCGATGTCGGCGGCCACTCGCGCCACGCTGGCGGGATCGGGCGGCCGGGCGCTGTCGGCGCGCGGCGGGAAGTGCAGGGTGA
>CAYHRZ010000235.1:0-8006 GCA_964359125.1 uncultured Klebsiella sp.
GGGGGGCGGCCCGGGGCCCTGGGGGCCTGCCGTGGGTACGGGGCTGGGAGCCCCCCGGGGAGGGGAGCTGGGGCGTAAACCGGAGCCGACGGCGGGGAGCCGTCGCCGGGTCCACCTTCTGGTGAGCCCGTCCGGGAAGCGTGCGGAGGGTTGAAAGAGCTAGTTGAAACTAAGTTTGATGGCACTGCCGGGCGCGAGCGGCGAGCCCGCAGCCGGCGACTGGGCCACGAGGCGGCCCGAGCCTTCCACCTCGATCTCGAGGCCAGCGGCCTCGATGGAGGCGAGCGCACCCCGGAGGGTCTGACCGGTGAGGTCCGGCAGCAACCAGTGACCCTGGCCGTCGGCGCGGACCTCCACCGGCGCCGCGGGGGCGACGACGGCGCTCACCGATGCCACCGCCTTGTCGGCACCGTCGGCGGGCGGGACCACGGGATCCGGCGCGATGCCGAGGTACCGCATGGTGAAGGCGCCCACCTCGGCGAACACGGGGGCGGCCACGATGCCGCCGTACTTCGAGCCCACCGTGGGCGAGTCGACGGCCACGACGATCGCCACCTCGGGCCGGTCGGCGGGGAGGAACCCGACGAAAGCCGAGATGCGCTCGGCGCTGTACACGCCGTTCTTGACCTTCTGCGCGGTCCCGGTCTTCCCGGCCACCCGGTAGCCTCGCACGCGCGCTCGGGTGCCGGTTCCTCCTTCGTCGGTGACGGACGCCATCATCAGCGCCGTCTGGCGGGCGGTCTCTTCCGACACCACCCGGACGTCTTCCCGCGGCTCCCGCGCCAGTTCCACCTGCCCGTTGCGGTCCAGGATGGCCTCCACGAGGCGCGGGTGCATCCGCACGCCCCCGTTGCCGATGGCGGCCACGGCCGCAGCAAGCTGGATCGGCGAGGCCGTGACGCCCTGCCCGAAGGCGGTGGTCGCCAACTCGATGGGCCGGATGTTCTCGGGCTTGCGGAGCGTCCCCCGCCACTCGCCGGGCAGGCCCAGCCCCGTGGGACGCCCGAAGCCGAAGGCCTTGAGGTAAGCGATGGTCTTTTCGGCCCCGAGGTAGTGCATGGCCAGCTTGGCAGCCCCGATGTTCGAGGAGAACTTGATCACCTCGTGGACGGGGATCACCCCCTTCGGGTGGTCGTCCTTGATGACGTCGCTGCCGATCGCCATGCGCCCGAGCTCGCAGTCGATCAATGTTTCTGGCGTTACAAGACCTTCTTCGACGGCAGCCGCCGCTACGAAGGGCTTGAACACGCTCCCCGGCTCCACCTGGTCCATCGCCGGCCGGTTCTTGAACAAGTCGGCCTGCGCCCGGGCATCACCGTCGTTGGCGTTGCCCGACGGGCGCGAACCCAGGGCGAGGATGGCGCCGGTGTGCACGTCCATCACCACCGCCATCGCCGACTCCGGCTGCGAAGCGGCCATGGCGGCGTCGAGGGCCCGCTCGGTCGCGAACTGGATCGACGCGTCGATGGTGAGGGCCACCGAGTGCCCCGCGTTGGCCACGTCGGTGTCGTCCAGGCCGCCGTCGATGGCCCGCCCCTTGCGGTCACGGGCCTGGAGCACGCGGACCGTCTCGCCCGAGAGTTCGCGGTCCAGCACCTTCTCGAGACCCGCAGCCCCCTCGTCGAACACGTCGGTGAACCCGATGAGCGGCGAGGCGAGGTCGCGACCGGGGTACACCCGGATCGGCTCGTCCACGAGCCACATCTGGTCGCGACCGAGACCGGCTACCACCGCCAGCGCCTCGTTCGGCGACAGGGCGTGCCCCAGCTTCACCTCGCGGGCCTTGCGACCGTCGTCGCGCGCGGCGAAGCGCTTCCGGACCCAGGCCTCCGACTTGCCGGTGAGCTGCACGAGCGCCGCGACCCGCGGCTCGATCTCGGCGTCGCTGAGCTTCGAGGGGTTGGCGTACAAGGCGGGGAGATTCGAGGTGGCGGCGAGGACGCGACCGTTGCGGTCGTACAGGTTCCCACGGCGTCCACGGACCTCCATCGAGGCGCGGAACTGCTCGCGTCCACGCTCCTCGAGTCGTTCGTCTGGGACACCCATCACCCAGCCCGCACGGACACACAGGCCGAGGAGCGCGACGCACAACAGGCCGCCCACGACCCGCGCGCGTCGGCGGGTGGTATCGAGTAGCTCGGCGTCGAGCGAGGGATCCACGCGCGCTGGGCGGTCGAACCACCTTCGCGCCGGTGTACGGCGCGGGGGCAGGCGGTTGCGGGATGGCCGGGAGGGCTTCACGGCTGACCGGGCCGGGGGGCCAAGGGCAGGACGACGTCGACGACTGCGGCGGGCGCGACGAGGTCCTCCGCCACGGCGACGGCCCCGAGTCGACCGGGCGCGAGCAGCATCGTGCGCTCGACGCGCAGGCGATCCCGCAGCGTTTCCTGTGTGACCAGCAGCGCCCGGCTGTCGTCGAGGGCCCGCGAGGTCTCCCGGACCTCCATGCGCGTCCACAGGTAGGCCGCGAGGGCGCCGGTGACGAACACCAGGACGCCCATGAACCGCATCAGCAAGCGCAACTCGGGCGCGGCGGTGTTCACCGTCTCCGAGAAGGCGGCGAGGCCGACGCTACGGGTGGTGGAACTCATGGACACCTCTGCAGGGCACGGAGACGAGCGGAACGGGCGCGGCGGTTGGTGTCGTCGTCGCCCTTGCGGGCGCGACGCTCCACGAGGGCGAAGGCGGGAGTCACCAGCGGGTTGCCGTAGAGGTCACGGGCGGCGCCGTGGCCCGCCAGCTCGCGGAAGCGAGCCTTCACGGCCCGATCCTCCAGGGAGTGGAAGCTGATCACGACCAGCCTCCCGCCGGGAGCGAGGCACGCAGGCAGCGCGTGCAGCGCGGCATCGAGTTCGCCGAGTTCGTCGTTGACGACGATGCGCAGCGCCTGGAAGGTCCGGGTTGCGGGGTGGATCCGCCCGTCGCGAGGAACGACGGCGGCGACGGTGTCGGCGAGGTGGAGCGTGCCCCGGAAAGGCCGGGCCGCGAGGATCGCTCGCGCCACGCGCCGCGCCTGCCGCTCCTCGCCGTAGCGGAAGAGCACGTCGACCAGCTCGGGCTCCGACACCCGTTCCAGCCAGGCCGAGGCAGGCTCGCCCGCGCTCGGGTCCATGCGGAAGTCGACCGGGCCGTCGGCGCGGAAGGAGAAGCCGCGTTCGGCGTGGTCGAGCTGCGGCGAGGAGACACCCAGGTCCAGCAAGATGCCGTCGGCCGCCCGCCCGGCGAGGAGGGCCGGCAGTTGGCTGAACCGGGCGTGGTGCAGTTCCACCTCGTGACCGGCGAGGCGCTCCACCGCCCGACCGAGCGCGTAGGCGTCGCGGTCCACGCCGAGCAGTCGCCCGCCCGCTGCGACGATGGCGAGGGCGTGCCCACCGAGGCCCAGGGTGCCGTCGACGTAGAGCCCCCCTGGCTGCACCGCGAGGAACTCCAGGACGTCGGGGAGCAGGACGGAGAGGTGTTCATCCACCCACTCCTCCCAGCGTGTCCCGCCGCCGCGCGGCCTCCTCGAACGCGGCCCGGAAGTCCGGCTGGTTCCAGATCTCGACGCGGTCCAGGAGCGACACCACCACGATGTTCTCCCCGAGGTTCGCCATCTCGCGCAACTCGGCGGGCACCACCATGCGGCCCTGCCGGTCCACGTCGATCTCGCAGGCGCTGCCCAGGCGGAGAATCTGTTTCTCGTCGTGGTACGGGTCGAAAGCGTCGTCGGCGAGGAGGGGCGCCTCGACGCGCTCCGCGAAGTCCTTGGGCGTGTACCCGCGCAGGCGCTGCCCGTGGACAATGAACACCAGGCTGCTGATCCGGTGCGTCTCGAGCGCGTTGCGCAGGCGTGCGGGGAGGGTGACCCGCCCTCGGGGGTCCATCGTGAGCTGCTGGTTGAAGCGGACTTCCAGCATGGCGTGGCCCCCCGCCCGGCGGGCGAACGGGAGTCTCCTCCTCTACGCGGGAGAGTAATCCATTTTGTGGGCGTACGATCCACTGGCCCCACGAAAATTTTTTAAGGCCTACTTGGAGCGAATCAACGGACTATGGATAACATTGGAGTATTGACATGGCAAGGGTAGTGCAACCGGCAAAACCACCGCCATCTCGTTCTCCACAGCCCCCGGGCCAGGCCCTTGCCCGCGCGACCGCCGGTGTGCATCCCAGGGCGGAGTAGGATCCCCCATGGGCGACAAGTCGGGCGCATCGCGCAAGGAAGCGCGGCGCAACATCTGCGAGAACCGGAAAGCCCGGCACGAGTTCGACCTCTCCGAGTTCACGGAGGCGGGGCTGGTCTTGCGCGGCTCGGAGGTCAAGAGCCTCCGCGCGGGGGAGGCCCACCTCAACGAGGCCTGGGTGGGGTTCGAGGGCGGCAAGATGTACTTGTTCAAGGCACACATCGCGCCGTTCCCGCAGGCGAACCAGTTCAACCACGAGCCCGACCGTCCTCGGCCCCTGTTGTTGCACGCGCACGAGGTGGCGCATTTCCGGGAAGTCACCCGCGAGAAGGGCCTCACCCTCGTCCCCCTGCGCCTGTACTTCGACGGCGCCCGCGTGAAGTTGGAGTTGGCGGTGGGCCGCGGCCGGAAGGACTACGACAAGCGACAGGCGCTGCGCGCCAAGGAAGATCGCCGGGAGATCCGCAAGGCCCTGTCGAGCTAGGTCACCGGGGAGCGCGCGGCGAGGCCCCGTTCCCGGGACCTTGATACGGCCCGCCGCCATGTTCGCCGCCCCCCTGCTGCTCGCCCTCGTCCCCTCGGCGCTCGCTGCCGACGGAATCGGTCAACTGCCGGCCCCGGTACTGGTGGGCGGCGCCGTGCTGGTTGCCACGGTGGTGGCCGCCGTGGCCGTGCGCGACGCGGCAGCCGGCATCCTCGCCGCCGCGGCCTCCGGCGCGCTGGCCTCGGTGTACCTCACCGTGCAACACCACGTGGCGCGAGCGGGCGGCGAGTCGATCTGCAATGTCTCGAGCGTCATCAACTGCGACAAGATCAACACCTCCCCCCAGAGCGAGTTGGGCGGCGTCCCGATCGCCTTGTTCGGGCTGGGGTTCTACGCCGCCATGGCGTTCCTGGCCTGGGCGTCCCGGGGCGAGAAGGGCAAGACGGCGGGCGCGCTGTTGCTGGTGGGAGGCATCATCGCCGTCGGCTACGACATCTTCCTGGCCTGGGCATCCTACCAGGCAGGTGCTATCTGTATTTTCTGCGCCCTGACCTGGGCGCTGAACCTCGTGATCCTCGTGTCGGCCGCCCGGCTGGCCAAGGCCAGCGACCTGCCGCTCGGCACCGCCCTCGGCAAGGGTCTGGGCGACCACGGTGGCGTCGCCGTGGTGGTGGGCCTGACGGTGTTCATCGTCGGGGTGGTCGTGTCACGGCCCGGGGCGGGCGGCGGGGTGGCGACCGGAGGCGTCGACGACTTCTCGGGGCTCTACGAGTTGCCCCACGGGCGCGTGGTCCTCGACGGCACCGAGCCGGTGCGGGGCAACCCAGCGGCGAGGTTCACGCTGTTGGAGTGGGCCGACTACCAGTGCCCGCACTGCGGCATCATGGCGCCCGTGCTCAAGTCGATCGTCGACAGCAACGACGACGTGAAGATGCTGTTCAAGAACTACCCGATCAACAGTGGCTGCAACCCATTCGTGCAGGCCGCCGGGCACGAGTACGCCTGCGCCGCCGCCGCCGCGGCGGAGTGCGCGAGGCTCCAGGGGCGGTTCTGGGAACTCTCCGAGGCGATGTTCAAGAACCAGTCCTACCTTTCGCCGCCCGACATCCGCTTCATGGCGGAGCGCCAGGGCATCGACCTACCCAGCTTCGACGCCTGTGTTTCCAGCGCGGCCGCCGCCGACGCGGTCAAGGCCGACGTGGAGAGCGGCGGACTCGCCGAGATCGAGGGAACGCCGTCGATTTTCCTGCTTGGCACGCACGGCGACCAGTGGGTTCGCCTCACCATCGGCCCGGCCGACAAGGACCGGGTGAACGCCATGCTCGCGGCGGCGCGCGCCGGAAGGGCCCTGCCGGCCCCACCCCCCGCCCCGCCGCACGCCCACGAGTGAGGGCATGAGCGGCTGGCACGCGCTCGCGGTGTGCTTGCCACGCGCGGCGGTGGCCGGCACGTCGCGGGCCCTACTCGCGCTCGGGGCCACGGGCCTGCAAGAAGACGTGCCCCCCGGCACGGCCCTGCGGTACCGTCAGCCCTGGGACAAGGGGCGAGGCCCCCGGCCCCCCGCCGTGGTGCTCCTGCGGGCTTGGTTCGACCAGCGTCCCGCCGACGACGCGGTCAGGGCCGCCGTGGGCGGCCGGGAGACGTCCTGGGAGGTGGTGGCCGAGCAGGACTGGAACGAAGGCTGGAAGGCTCACTTCCAACCGGTCCGGATCTCCGAGCGCCTCGTCGTCGCGGCGCCCTGGCATGGCCTCGAGGGCGCGGTGGTAATCGAGCCGGGCAACGCCTTTGGCACCGGCGACCACGTCACGACGCGAAGTTGCCTGGTGGCTATCGACCGGCTCGCGGTACCGGGCCAACGGCTGCTCGACGTGGGCTGTGGCTCGGGCATCCTGGCGGTGGCCGCCGCGCGGCTGGGCATGGTCGCCCACGGGGTCGACACCGACCCCACGGCGGTCCAGGCCGCGCGGGTGGCAGCCCGGGTCAACGACGTGTCGGCCACCTTCGACGGCGCGGCCCTGGGTTCGCTCGCGGGGCCCTACGAACTCGTCGTGGCCAACCTCTACGCGGAGGTGATCGCCGACCTGGCCCCCGAGTTGCGCCGCCTCGCGCGGGGGCACCTGGTGTTCGCAGGCATCTTGTCGGATCGCGCGGTGCTCGTGGTGCGCGCGATGTCCGGGCTGCGCCTCGATGAGCGCCTCGACGCCGAGGGGTGGACGAGCCTGGTGTACACCACGTGAGCCGGCGCCTACACGTTGACCGGGTGGCCGCCGGCCCCCAGGCGCTGAGCGGCGACGAGGCCCACTACGCGCGCGACGTGCTGCGCCTGGTCCCGGGCGACCGTGTCACCCTCTTCGACGACGACGGGCAGGAAGCCCCGGCTACCGTTCTGTCTGTGTCGCGACATGAAGTTACCCTCCTCGCCGAGGGCCCGCGCGCCGCCGCGCCCACCGCGCCGGCCGTCGTCATCCTGGGCGTGCCGCGCCCCTCGCTGGTCGACGAGGCCATCACGCTCGGCACCGAGGCTGGCGCCACCGCATTCTGGCTCTTCCGCGCCGAGCGCAGCCAGGTGGACCCGCCGCGGGTGGAGCGCCTGGAGCGCGTGGCGCGCGCGGCGGCGCGGCAGTGCCGCCGTGGCGGGCTACCGTCCCTGCGCGTCCTGGGGGGCCTGGGCGAGGCCCTGGCCGAGGCCAACGCGCTCGGCCTACCTCGCCTCGTGGGAGACCCGCGGGCCGAGGTGCCGGTGCCAGCCTGCCCCGGCGGCGTGGTGCTCTCCATCGGGCCCGAGGGCGGCTTCACGCCCACGGAGCGGCAGGCCCACCACCACGCCGGGTTCGTCGGTGCCCGCCTGGGCACGCACGTGCTGCGCGCCCCCACGGCGGTGGCGGTTGGGCTCGGCCTCGCGCTCAGTCGCTGGTGATCGTCGCCGAGGTGCGGATGCTGTTGGCCCGGCCGAACACCGGCAGCGACTCGTCGCTCCCGCCGCCCGAGAAAGAAAACGTGGTGTCGTCGGCCCGGCGGTAGTTCCCGCCCGAGAACGGCGCGTCGCAGTGGTCGTCGGCCGCGAGGTACTGGTCGTCGTGGAGCACGCACTCCCGGGCGCGGATGTGGGCGTTCTGGGCCGCCCAGGCCACGCTCCACAGGTAGTAGAGCACCATGATCGCCATCGCGACGATCGGCACGACCAGCATCGCCTCGATGGCGGACTGTCCCCCGCGGCGTGCGCGACCAGCGCGCATCAGTGCTCGAACCTCGACGTGTCCCAGGCCCGGCCCATCCGGGCCCCGTCGTAGCCCACCAGCGACTCCGGCGTGGTGCTGCCCGCGAGGCCGTCGCGAACCCCGGCCAGCCGCGCCCGGTACTCG
>CAYHRZ010000236.1:0-8002 GCA_964359125.1 uncultured Klebsiella sp.
CGCCGCCCCGGCACTGGTCGAAGGTCACGACGAGGTCGTGCAACGAGTCGTTGGTGAGGTCGATCGACGTGTACCCGTACGCGTGTTCCGCCGCGTCGCAGTCGAGCTCGCCGTCGAGCGCGTAGAGGGGGGTGAGGCCTGGCCACCCGTAGTAGTCCACGAAGTCCGTCGGCAGCGTGAAGGTCGCTGGCTCCTCGGAGAATCCCGTGGTGGCGGCGGTGTACACGTTCCAGTGGCTGCGCCCGATCCCCGGGTCCAGGCAGGTGTCGAGGGTGAGCACCAGGTCCGGCAAGCCGTCGTTGCTCAGATCGGTCACGCGGTACCAGTAGTGGCCTTCCTCCCTGTCGCAGCTCGCGTGGGAGTCGTCGTGCGACCAGGTCGGCCCGTCCGCGTTCGTCACGCTCGTCGCCGCCGCCGGGAGGAGGAAGGAGGAGCCCTCCGGGTCGAAGCCAGCGCCGTCGCCCTCGTGTACCCGCCAGGCGTAGTCGCCGTCGGCGAGGCCACAGTCGTCGTGGTGGATAACGAGGTCGAGCAGGCCGTCGCCAGTGAGATCTAGGGTGCTGTACGAGTACTTGGCGTCGCTGGCGTTACCCTCGTAGCAGTCCGAGTAGCCGGCCATGTCGTTGAACGGGCGCGGCGCGTGCGCCTCGCGGTTGGCGGGAAGTGTCCAGGAGAGGGGGTCCTCGGCGAAGCCCGTCTCCCCCCCCTCGTAGACCCACCAGTACGCCTCCCCGATCGCGGGGTCTCGGCATTCATCGTAGAACAACGTCAGGTCGAGAACCCCGTCGCCGGTGAGGTCGAGAAGCCGGTACGCGTAGTCGACGCTGCCGCTGCCATCCCCACAATCTCCGCCCGATCCGGGGGCCACCAACGCGAACCAGTCTGGGTTGTAGTCGGCGAAGGCGGAGGGCAACGCCCATGCGACCGGCGTAGCGGCAAAGCCGCTCGACGAGCCGGGGTAGACGTCCCAGCGGGTACGTCCGAGCGCGGGATCGAGACACTCCGCTCCCGACAGCACGAAGTCGAGCCACCCGTCGCCAGTGACGTCGAGTACGTAGTAGTAGAAGCTCTGGTTGGCCCCGTCCGCGCAGCGGAGCGTTCCCTCGATCGCGTCGAAGGGCGAATCTTCCGAGACGATCTCCGCGAGGCCGGTCGGAAGCGCCCACGCGGTCGGCGCCTCGGCGAAGCCACCGCGTTGGCCCTCGTAGACGTCCCAGCGCGACGCCCCGATCTCGGCGTCGGTGCAGTCGTCGCGGAACACCACGAGGTCGAGCCGGCCGTCGCCGGTGAGGTCGACGGTGGACCAGGCGTACGTTCCCGTGCCGCTCCCGCACGACTCCGAACCGGAGGAGGTCTTGTGAAAGGGCAGCCAGTCGGGGTTGTGTGCGACGAACGCCGCTGGAAGGGTGTGGAGTGTCGGGTCCTGCGAGAAGCCCTGCGGGGCACAGGTCTCCGCGACGTCACCCGGTGGGCCGGTGTCGGTCGCGGAGTCGGTGTGGGCGTCGGGGGCGGTGTCCGCACTGGAGTCGGCGTGGGCGTCGGTGTCGGCGCCTCCGGTGACGTCGGGCGCCTTCTCGTCGCGGTCGGCGCACGACGGGAGGGCCAGGAGAAGCAGGAGGGCGCGGAAAATTGCGCGCCTGGACGCCTCGGCGCGGCTCACGCCGCGGGACGAGCGCCACGCCACGAGGGCCGCCAGTTGGGCGGAAGGGCGTTCGATGATGGTTCTCAGGCCGTCATCATCCTGCGTCATCATGCGAAAAGCAAGGTGCAGTGAGGTCGAGGTGGCAGCGAGTTCGCGGATCAACCAAGGCAAATCCCCACCGGTTGACCGTCCAAGCGCCTGCAGCGTCGAGCAGCCCGGAGCAAAGCCGCTCCGGCCCGATCAAAGCCGTTTCTCGTAGTCGAGCAGCGACCATACGGGGCTCGTCGACCGGGTGGGGGTTGTTGGGACAGGTTCGAACTTCTTTCCTTGCCTCGAACGCCGAAGAAGGTGGGTAATTCGAACGGTTCAACGGGGAGATAGTCGGTACGGACCTCGGGGCGCGGGTGGGGCGGGGGCTTCCTCGCCCGTGATGCGAGCCTCCGAATCCAACATCAGCGCCAGCGTTGACGGGGCGCGGTGTTGGCGATATCGTTCTTGATATCAGAGGCGACCGTGGCCCAGATCCTGATCCGCCGACTCGACGACGAGGCGGTCGCACGCCTCCGCGGTCGCGCACTCCGCGAGGGGCGCTCACTCGAGGAGGAGTGCAGGCTGTCCCTCGTGGCCGCCGCCCAGCGGCCTGATCTGCTTCGAGCCGAGGAGGCCTGGCAGACCGCGTGGCCGGACGGGGCAGAGGAGCCGAACGCCTTTGCGGACGTCAGGATGCGCGGAGCGGGGCGCAAGGTCGACCTTTCATGAGGTATCTGCTCGACACCTCCACGGTGAGCGCCCTGTCGCGGCCGCAGCCGCCGGAGAGCCTGCGCACGCGGCTTCGCGGCCATGAAGGTCAGTACGCGATTGCCTCGCTCGTCGTTGCGGAGCTTCGCTACGGAGCGCAGCGCCACCCGGATCCGGTTCGGCGCGAGCGCTTGACGGCCTTCGTCGACAGCGTCGTCATGAGCACGCCGGTCGTCGCCTTCGACGCGAGGGCCGCCGAGTGGCTGGGGCTGGAGCGGGCGCGGATCGAGGCGGGCGGCGAAACGCTCGACCTCGCGGACTTGATCATCGCCGCCACCGCAGCGGCGAATCAGATGGTGGTGGTGACCGCAAGTGTCCGGCATTTCGCGCGCCTTCGCGTCGAGGTGGAGGACTGGACGCGACCCGCGCTTGAACCCCAAGTGCCCCCGTAGAATCAGCCGAAGGCGACGATCCGCCGCGCAGGGGCAACAGGGTGGGGGCGGAGAGACTTGAACTCTCAAGGGCGCAGGGCCCGGTGGATTTTGAATCCACTGCGTCTACCGTTCCGCCACGCCCCCGTGGGTCGACCGGAGTCCACGAAGCTTTTACACCCGGGCGCGCTCCTGGCAAGCCGGGAGGCTACGATCAGGTGTCGAGGAACGTCCATGCGTCGCCTTTCCCTGTTTTGCCTGCTCGCCGTCGCGTGCGATCCCGAGAAGATCGAACTCGGACAGGGGGGCGACGACGACGCCCGGCTCTACGCGGACGTGTACACCTGGCAGTGCGAAGACAACTACGACCCGGACAACCCCGAGTACTACGAGGGGGCCTACTCCTACAACGTGTCGCTGGAGTACGCGCCCGACGCGCTCACCTCGCGCGAGCTGCCTTCGTCGGGCTGCACCAAGGGCCTGGATCTCTTCCCCACCAGCGCGGGCAAAGACGGCCAGAACATCCCCGAGTCCGGCGACCCGACGTGGACCAACGGGGATCTCACCGGCGAGTTGGAGAACCGATCGCCAGGTTTCTACTACGACGACGCCTACGGCAACGTCGAGAACTGCGCGTACGCCGAAGACGTCATCGGTGACGGGACGGCACTGAGCGGCGCCGGCGCCTTCAGCGGCGCCCGTTCGCCGGAGGCCGGGCAACTCGCGAGCATCTCCATCAGCAGCGGCGGCGAGACCATCGCCTTCGGCGACGTGATCGAGGCGTCCTGGAAGCAGGCGGGTTGGGACACCTCCTGGGTGCAGATCCGCCGGGAGTACGCGGGGGAGTTGGTGGAGTCGGTCACCTGCGCGGCCTCCGGCAGTAGCTACACCGTCGACGACGACGTGTGGTCGTTGATGAACGAGTACATCGACGCCGACGTCACCGACCTCTACATCGTCTTGCAGAACGAAAAGACGGTGGAGGCCGAGGACGGGCAGAAGTTGCACGCGTACACCCGGGTCGTCAGTTCCGCGTCGGTACACTGAGCCGCAGTCCCCGTGCCCCCGCGCGGGGCGAGCGAGATAGTCCCCTCACGATGTCCGGCCCCGTCCTCCTGATCGTCGACAGTGCCCCGCAGACCGCGGAGCGTGCCGCGTTGGCCGTCGAAGGCACCGGGCTCATCGTGCGCCACGCTCGCGACGCCGAGGAAGCGGAGAACGCCCTGGGCAACGAGGAGGTGGTCGCGGTGCTCACGTCGGTACGCTTCCCGCGCGGCAACGGCTACGACCTGGCACGGCAGGTGCGCCTGCGTCACCCGGGCGCGGCGGTCTTCCTGCTCTGCGGCGGCTTCGACGTCTACAACGCCGAGCGGGCCGCTGAGGTGGGCGTGACGGCGAGGGTGAACCGGCCGTTCACCGTCGAAGGGCTCCGCGCGCAGGTCGAGGCGGCGCTGGGCGCGTTCCCCACGGATGGCCTCCCCGTCATCGAGGGGATGGAAGCCCTCGGTGAGCCCGAGGTCACCCCTCCCGTGCCGCTGTTCCTCACGCCGCCCCCCGACGGCTCGATGCCGACGCCGGCGGTCGCCGACGAGCGGATGGCGTCGTTCATCCCACGGGACTGGCGATCCACGCCCCCGGTGCAGGTGGATCCCACGGTGGTGGCGCCGGCGATGGAGCGGGCCATCCTCGCCGTGCTCCCCGAGGTCGTCGACGTCGTGATCAACAAGGCCATCGCCACCTCGCCCGCCTTCCGGGAGATGCTCGAGGCGGCGGTGGAGCAGGCGGTGAGGGAGCAACTGCCGCTCGTGGCACGGCGGGTGGTCCAGGAGCACATCGCGGCCCTCGAAGCCCGCGACCGGGGCAGCGAGCAGGAGTAGCCGCGCCCGGCGCGCCGGTCAGGTGACCCCTCCCGGCGGCCCCGCCCATGATAGTTCGCGGGCCCCCTGGAGGCGCCGTGTCGACCGAACTGCCCAGCCACTACGACCCACACGACGCCTTCGCACGGCACTCGGCCAACTGGCTCGACGCCGGCGCCTACACCCCGGACCCGGCCGCGCCCGGGGAGCCGTACTGCATCGTCATCCCGCCGCCGAACGTCACCGGCTCGTTGCACATGGGCCACGCGCTGAACAACACCGTCCAGGACATCCTTGTCCGCTACAAGCGCATGATGGGCTTCAACGCCCTCTGGCTCCCGGGCACCGACCACGCTGGCATCGCGACGCAGTGGATCGTCGAGAAACAACTCCGCGCCAAGGGCATCGACCGCAGGGAACTCGGCCGGGAGAAGTTCCTCGACTGCGTGTGGGAGTGGAAGGGCGCATCGGGGGGGGCGATCGTCAACCAGCTGCAGCGGCTGGGCGTGTCCTGCGACTGGTCCCGCGAGCGCTTCACCATGGACGAGGGCTTGTCGCGCGCCGTCCGCGAGTGTTTCGTGCGCCTGTACGAAGAGGGACTGATCTACCGGGCCACTCGGCTCATCAACTGGGATCCCGTCGGCCTCACGGCGATCTCGGACCTGGAGGTGGAGACCGAGGAGAATGTGCAGGGCGAACTCTGGTCGTTCGCGTACCCCTTGTCCGACGGCTCCTGTGAGATCGTGGTCGCCACCACCCGCCCGGAGACCATGCTCGGCGACACCGCCGTGGCCGTGCACCCCGACGACCCGAGGTACAAGGCCCTGATCGGGCGGACGGTGAAGCACCCGCTGCTCGACCGGGAGATCCCGATCGTGGGCGACGCGATCCTCGTGGACCCGGCCTTCGGGTCCGGCGCCGTGAAGGTGACGCCCGCCCACGACTTCAACGACCACGAGGTCGGCAAGCGTCACCAACTCCCGATGATCACCATCTTCACTCCCGACGCGAAGGTGAACGAGCACGGAGGTGCCTACCGGGGTCTCGACCGCTTCGAAGCGCGGAAGAAGGTGAAGGCCGACATCGCGGCCCTCGGCCTGGACCGGGGCACGCAGTCCCACCTCATGACGCTCCCCAGGTCGCAGCGGTCTGGCGCCGTGGTCGAGCCGATGTTGTCGACCCAGTGGTTCGTGAAGATGCGTCCCCTCGCCACGCCCGCCCTCGGCGCGGTGGAGCACGGGTTTACGACCTTCCATCCTCGGCAGTGGGAGAACACGTACTACGCGTGGCTGCGCAACATCCAGGACTGGTGCATCTCCCGGCAACTGTGGTGGGGCCACCGCATCCCGGCCTGGCACTGCGCCGCCTGCGGCGAGATCACGGTGTCTCGCGACGACATCGCGGCGTGTGGCAAGTGTGGCTCGGACCGGGTGAAACAAGACGACGACGTGCTCGACACCTGGTTCAGCTCGGCGCTCTGGCCCTTCTCCACCCTCGGGTGGCCGGACCGCACGGCCGACCTGGCCAAGTGGTACCCGACGAGCGTCCTGGTCACCGGCTTCGACATCATCTTCTTCTGGGTGGCCCGGATGATGTACTCGGGCATCCACCACATGGGGGCCGTCCCGTTCCGCGACGTCTACATCCACGGCCTCGTCCGGGACGGCGAGGGCGAGAAGATGTCGAAGACCAAGGGGAACGTGGTGGATCCCCTGGTGGCCATCGAGCAGCACGGCGCGGACGCCTTCCGCATGACGCTGGCCTCGCTCGCGGGCCTGGGCCGCGACATCCTGTGGAGCGACAAGCGGGTGGAGCAGTGGACCCGCTTCCAGAACAAGGTCTGGCAGGCCTTCCGCTTCCTCAGGATGCACGTGGACAGCCCGCCGCCCGCTGCCGAGCCGGGGCCAATGGACCGGTGGATCCTCGCGCGCACCGGCGCGGCGGCGTCGCGGGTGTCCAACGCCATCGACAGCTACCGCTTCAACGACGCCGCCACCGAGATCCACGCCTTCGTCTGGTACGAACTGTGCGACTGGTACATCGAGTTCAGCAAGCCGGCGCTCTACGGCGACGACGAGGCGGCGAAGGCGGCGGCGCGGCACACGCTCTGGGCGGTGTTCTCCGCGGTGGCCCGCATGTTGCACCCCTTCATGCCCTTCCTCGCCGAGGAGATCTGGCGCTCGCTCCCCGGTAGCGTGGGGTCGGTGCTGACCGCGCCGTTCCCGCGGCCGGGCGACTACCCCCCCGCCGACGCCCGGCTCGACGAGGTGGCGCTGTTGCAAGACGCGATCGTCGCCGTGCGACGGGTGCGCGCGGAGAAGGAGCTTTCTTCGCGAGTGGAGTTGTCCCTGGTCTCGGAGGGCCTCGGGGACCTCGCCGGGTACACGGCCGTGCTCCACGAGCTCGCCAACGTGCGGGTGGTCGCCGGTGGCAAGCCCCGCGCGAGCGCGACCGTGGTGGTGCGCGGTGTCGAGGCGTGGGTGCCGCTGGAGGGCATCTTGGACCTCGAGAAGGAGCAGGCCCGGCTCGAGGGCATGCTCACCAAGGCGACGAAGTCGGCCGACTTCCTGCGCGCCCGGCTCGCCAACGAGGGGTTCGTCGCGCGGGCGAAGCCGGAGTTGATCGCCCAGACCCGCGCCGAACTGGCCGAGGAAGAAGCGAAGATCGCCACCGTCACGGCGGCCGTCCAGGGCCTCCGCTAGCCGCCCCGGGCCTGCGCTCGGGCACCAGGAGCAAGAGCGGGAGCGCGCCCAGGGCGAGCAAGTCGGTGGGGTCGGCACGCGTCGCGCCCGGCACGCCGAGGCCCAGCAGGGCGTAGACGAGGACGTAGCCGTCGTTCCACCAGCCGTTGACGGCGGGCACCACTTTCACCAACGTGAACCCCACGCCGGTGAGCGTCGCCGCCGCGACCCGGCTCAGGCCCAGGTGCATGAACATGGCGGAGAGCAGCACCACCCCGGCAAGGTCGGAGAGCTTCCCGGTGACCGCGTTGGCGAAGGCGGCCTTGGCCCAGTGGTCGTTGGCGAGCAGCAGCACCAGCGACGACAGCGTCACGGGGTGCAGCATCGGTTCGCCGCGTGGAGGGACAGTCACCGCCCCACCGTACCCCCCGTCCCGGGGCGGCGAGGGTCGGCCCGCGATAACGGCAGGCCATGGATCTCACCGAGTTGGTCCGGCTGTCGTTGCAGGAAGATGTCGGCCCGGGCGACGTCACCACCCTTGCCACGGTGCCAAGGGAGGCCACCGGCACGGCGCGGATCTACGCTAAGGAACCGCTGGTGGTCAGCGGACAGGAGGCGGCGGCCGAGGTGTTCCGGCAGGTCGGCTGCCGGTAC
>CAYHRZ010000237.1:0-8000 GCA_964359125.1 uncultured Klebsiella sp.
ACCCTTACCAACCCCCCTTGGCGCTGCTCAGGGTCGTCCCAGTCCAGGTCGAGGTCCTCCGCCATGTTGTTGGCCCCGTAGGTGTAGGTCCCGGTCGCCCGTTCGGCCTTCTCCCAGGTCAGCCGCACCGTGTCGTGTCCGCCGTGATAATAATCTAGGTAAAAGGCGAATATTGCCATTCCGTACATGTGGTAGAACACGTCGTAGTCGGACTGGCTGTACGCCGCGAAGGCGATCTCGGGGTGGTCGGTGTAGCCGGTGACATACGCCGACCAGTAGTTGATGTTGGGGTAGACGTAGTCCTCGATGAACGTGGCCGAGGCCTCCCACCACCAGAACTCGGGCGCGCTGCCGTAGCTGTACTGGATGGCGTGGTGGAACTCGTGCGCCGCCATGGTGTCGCCCCAGTCGGGATCCCGCCAACTGTCCTTCCCGGTGACGATGTACGGCATGTAGACCGAGCCGCACTTCGACGTCGTGGTGTAGGCGCCCCCGGTGTTCTGGTTCCGGACGTAGGCGAGCACTAGGTAGGAGCTGCTGCCGTCGGGCTGCTGCCAGCCGAGTTCGTCGACCTCCTTGTCCCAGCTGTAGTCCAGGGCGTCCAGGAAGCGCTGGGCATCGTCGGGATCGACGCCGTCGTCGTACTCGACGGCGAAGTGTGCGCCGGTGAGGCGCGTGTCGCCCTGCTGGTCCCAGCAGGTGGTGCTGGCGGGCGGGGGCGCTCCACCGGGCGAGACCACCTCGGGCAGCGGCTCGAACAAGTCGGCCTTGAACGGGGCCAGCACCGCGGTGGCCTGCGCCCGGTCGCCGGGGGACAGGTGGTCCCAGTGCTCTCGGAGTTGAAGCACCAGCGGCGTCGTGCAGTGGAGTTGGGCCGCCTGGTCGACGAGCACCATCAAGTCGGCGTGGACCTGGGCGTCGCGTGCGCTGGGAGGCACGGGTTCGGCAGCGAGGGCGGCGGCGAGCAGGATCATGGCGCGTCCGGAAGCGGCGCAGGATGGCACCTCCGCGGGGCTCGCGCCAGTCAAGATTTGGAAGGGTCGGCGGGCGGGCGCGCGTTATTAGACCGGCTAGGCAGGCGATCCAGTCCATGTTCATCGCCTTCGAGGGTCTGGACGGTTCGGGGGGCACCACGCAGTTGGGCCTGCTGGCGACTGCGCTCGTCGCTGCCGGGCGGCGCGTCGTCCGTAGCCGCGAACCCTCCGACGGCCCGGTGGGCACCCTCATCCGGCAACAGTTGGCGGGGGGGCAGATCGGCGACGCGGTGTTCGGACACCTGTTCGCGGCGGACCGGCGCGACCACCTCGACCGGGTGGTGATCCCGGCCCTGGACCGGGGCGACGTGGTCCTCACGGACCGGTACTTCCTCTCGTCGTTGGCCTACCAGTCGCTCACGCTCGGGCTGGACCGGGTGTGGGCGCTCAACGCCGAGTTCCCGGCCCCCGACGCCGTGGTCATGCTCGACCTGCCGGTCGACGCCTGCCTGCAGCGCGTGGCGTCGCGCGGCGGCACGCGGGACCGCTTCGAGACCCTCGACCAGTTGCGACGGGTTGCCGACGCCTACGAGGCGGCGATCACCCGCTGCCGCCTGCGGGGCGACAACATCGTGCGCATCGACGCCCGCGGCACGGCCGACGAGGTGCACGCGCGGGTGCGCGGGGCGGTTTGGCCCGGGTAGTGGACCTCGGCCGCCTGCCCTACGCCGACGGCTGGGCCGAGCAGGTGCGCGTGCTCGGGGCCCGCTTGGCGGGCGAGGTCGGCGACACCGCGTTGATCGTGGAGCACGACCCGGTTTTCACCGTCGGGCGCAAGCGAGGCGCGGCTGCCAACGTGATCGCCCCGGGCAGCATCCCGGTGGTGGAGGTGGAACGGGGGGGCGACGTGACCTTTCACGGCCCGGGTCAGGTGGTCGTGTACCCGGTCTTCGCCCTGGAAGGTCGTGACCGCGACCTGCATGGTTGGCTCCGGCGGCTTGAGCAACTGTGCTTCGAGGTGCTCGCCGAGTTCGGCCTCTCGGGTACGCGGGACCCGCGTGGCACCGGGGCGTGGGTCAACGGGCGCAAGGTGGGGAGCATCGGCATCGCCTGCCGCCGGTGGGTGACCTGGCACGGGTTGGCGCTCAACGTGTCGACGGACCTCGACCACCTCGTGGGGATCAACCCGTGCGGCCTGGACGCGTCGGTCTACACCACCATGGAGCGAGAACTCGGCGCGCCGGTGCCCACGGAGGCGGTGAAGCGCGCCTTCGCGGCGCGGCTTGGCGCGTGGTAGGCCCGCGCCCGCCGCCGCTCACATCGCGTAGTACAAGCCGAGGACCGCGTTGACGAGGCGGTCGTTGTCGCAACGGTCCAAGGGAACCGCCGCGGCCCAGCCGTCGAAGGCGAAGTCCACCAGGACCTGCGTGTCGCCGCTGGCGTCGACCGTGGCGTCGCCACGGCGGGCGTCGTCGAGGGTGTACGCGTCGACTTGGCGGCCATCACTGGTCCAACTCGACTCGTCCACCCGGTAGGCCGCGGCCGGCGCGCCACCCGTCCCGAGGGCGTAGTCACCGCTGGCGTTGGCCAGGAACATCACCACGACCACCGAGCCCTCCCGGGCCATGGCGGCCTCGACGGTGTCACCCCACCAGCCCAGGGCCTCGGCCGACTCGTCGGTGACCGTGTCCGGGTCGTCGCTGACCTCCGCCTCGCACGGCAGGACGCTGTTGGTCACGACGCCGATCGCGGAGGCCTCGTTGCCAAAGGGCGCTTCGAGCCACAGCGCGCCCCGGACGCGCTCCTCGCCGTCCGGGGTGGTCAAGGTGCCGATGCAGCCCAGCAGCAGGGTCAGAATGCGCCCTCCGGTCGCGACACGGGGGACAGGCCAACGGCCTGGCAGGCGCGGGCGTGGAGGGCGTCGGCGTGGGCCTGGTCCCCGGTGTTCCAGCGGCGCAGGTACACCGCGTCGGTGTCCATGGGGGGCCAGTCGGCCGTCAGGACGCACCCGGGAAGTCGCGACCGCCAGTGCTCCACGAATGGGGCCACGTCGTCGATGTTGCCGTCTTGCACCACGAAGGCGACGTGCACGACCGGGCGCCGCTGGCCACGGCGGGCCCGGAGGTCGAGGAGTCGCTCCACGTTCCGGAAGACCACGTCGCGGCGGTCCGCCCCCTTCACGTCGGCGTAGGTCTCGCGACCGAAGGCGTCGATGGAGCAGTGGATCGCGAGGAAGGTGTCGGGCGCCACCGAGGCCTGCGCCGCGAGGTCCAGCAGGGTGAGCGCGCGGTCCTCGGGGAGCAGCACCGCGTTGGTGTGCACCTTGAAGTGGCGGAACAGGCGGTTCTGGCTGTTCAGGGAAAACGCGTGCCGCACGAAGCGGTCGAACTCCGGGTGCAACGTGGGCTCCCCGAGCCAGTGGGGGCAGAGCACCACCGGGCCGAGCCCCGCCAGCCCCTCCAGGGCGCGCGACCAGGTCTCGAAGTCCATGAAGCGGTGCGGGGCGCCGTGGGCCTCGTCGCGCAGCGACTGGCTGCACATCTTGCACCGGATGTTGCAGTGGTCGGTGAGTTCCAGGTTCACGTTCACGCGCGGATCCTCGACCGGATGGCTCGCTCGTGGACGAGGATGTTCTCGGAGCACTCGGCGCAGCGCCCGGTCGCCACCCCGCGGAGCATCGTCGCGCGCAGCCCATTGAGGTAGCCGCTGTTGGCCCACAAGGCCGACAGTTCCTGGTCGACCACCGACTCGCCCTCGCCCGCGAGCACGCAGCACGGCGAGATGCGCCCGTCGGCAGTGATCGCCAGGTGGTGGAAGGGCTTCAAGCACGGCGCGGCGCCGAGGCCCTCGCCGACCCCGGCCGCCGGGGGACGGCGCCCGCGCTCGGTGGCGGCCGGGTCCAGGAACCGGGCGTAGGTGGTGCTCACCCCCAGGGAAGCGGCCTCGGCGATGCCCGCCTCCAGGCTCGGGCGCAGCCGCGCGTGTGCTTCGTCGTCGAGTTGCAGGGCGATTTGCTCGGGGCGGTAGGCGACCAGCGCGTCGAGCTCCACCCGCTCCGCCCCCACCGCCGCCGCGAGCCGCACGATGCCCGGCAACTCCTCGACGTTGGCCCGGGTGAGAACGGTGTGCAGGGCCAGCCGGGGCAGCCGGGCACCCCGCCGGTCGCGGATGGCGCGGAGCCGGCAGAGGTTGCGCACGGTCCGGTCGAAGGCGCCCGCGCGACCCCTGAGCCGGTCGTGGGTGCGCGGGTGAGCGCCGTCGATCGACACGTGCACGTCGTCCCAGCCGATCTCGACCAGCAACGCGGCCGTGGACGCGCCGAGGAGGGTGCCGTTGGTCGTGAGCATGCCCGCGAGTCCCCGGGCCTTGACGCGCCTGAGCAGCGCCGGGGCGTGGGCCGACAAGAGCGGTTCCCCCCCGCCGAGGACCATGACGCGCCGCGCGCCGAGGTCGGCGGCCTCGTCGACCAGCGACAGCAAGCGCGCCTCGCCGAGTTCGCCCACCGGCTTGACGTGGCGGGGCGCGGTGTCGCAGAACGTGCAGTCGAGGTTGCAGGCGAGCGTCGGGTACAACTCCAACGTCCACGGGCCGCCCCGTTCTTCCACCCGCCGCGCGACGTGGTCCAGCTCGTCCACCCGCCGAGGGTAGCACCCACGGGGGACAAGTCGCGGTAAGCTACGCCCATGCGTGCCCTCGTCTTCTTGTCGCTCTTGGCCTGCGCCCCCCAGGAGGTCGACACTGCCGTGGACCTCGAGGTGGCGTTCTGCGACGTGGTCGACGACGCGGGCGAGTGGAAACAGGAAGAGGGCGCCGACGTGGCCTCGTCGAGTGGTCGCCTGTACGCCCGCGTCATCACGGACCAGTCGGAGGACCCCCGCGACCCGGTCTACGTGGCGTACCGCGACTACACGCTTGAGCCGGCCGAGACGGGGGGTGTCCAGACGGTGGGCAAGACCACCGGCGACGGCATCGTCGAGAAGACGCTCGGCGTGGGCACCTGGTTGTTCAAGGCCACCTGGTCGCGGGGCAGTACGACGTGCTCGGCCTCGCTGGAGGTGCCCATCGCGTCCGAGACGACGACGTACGCCTGCGCGCTCTTGAGCTGTCCCCCGTAGCCGAGCGGCCGTAGCGCCGCGTTGTTCTTGGGCGTGGTGGCGCGGTTCATCGCGCCCTGGGCTGTCGCGATCCCAGCGTGGAAATATGTTGACAGTATTTACTGTCATGTTTACAGTAACTCCATGCCCGCCCTGGACCACCTCCGGAACCGCGAGTGGACGCTGTCGTCCCTCGTCGCGGTCTTGTCGCCCTTGGTCTCGGCCCTCCCCGGCGCGGCCGACGAGCGCGTGAACGGGGTGATCGACGAGCGGACGCTGCGCTACTACCAGTCGTCCGGCATCGTCGACCGGCCGCTGCGGTACGACGGCCGCGCCGCCGTGTACGGCTTCCGCCACCTGCTGCAGGCGCTGGCCACCAAGGCGCTCCAGGGCCAGGGGCTGTCGCTGGCTCAGGTGCAGGCGGCCCTGTTCGGTGTGTCCACCGCGGAGTTGGAGTCGGCCGTCGGTCGTGCCCTGGGCTCGGTCGGGGCGCCCACCGGCGTCGCCCCGGCCACCCTCGTCGCCCCGGCCACCCGCGCCGCGCCGACCCCGCCCACCGTCGTGGCCCCCCGACGCCTGGTGTCCGCCGAGCTCGCGCCCGGCGTCACCGTCACCGTGGATCCCTCGGTCGTCGCCGACGCCGAAGAACTTCTCGCTGTCCTCGCCCACTCTCTCACCAACCGGAGTCAACCATGATCGTCGAACTTCCGCCGTCCTTGCCCGCCTCTCCCTCCGAGCCCGGCAGCGCGGACCTCGGCGGCCTGCTCGCCCTGGCCGGTCGCAAGGAGATCGCGTTGCCACTCACCGAGGTCCGCGTGCGCACGCGGGTGGCGGGGAGCCTCGCGCACACGGTGGTGGAACAACGCTTCGCCAACACTCTGAAGGCGCCGATGGAGGCGATCCACGTCTTCCCGCTGCCGCCGAACGGGGCCGTCACCGAGATGGAGCTTTGCTGCGGGGAGCTGACGGTGAAGGCCGAGTGCCGCGAGAAGGAGGAAGCGCAGCGACGCTTCGACACCGCGCGGCGGGACGGCCACCGCGCGGCCCTGCTCACCGCCGAGCGCGCCGACGTTCACACCCTGCGCGTCACGAACCTGCCCCCCGGCGAGGAGGTGCGGGTACGGATCGTGATCGTGGAACAACTAGAGGCCGATGACGGCCTGTTGCGCCTGCGCTTCCCCACGGTGGTCGCCCCCCGCTACATGCCCGGCAGCCCGGTGGCGCAGTCGGGTCCGGGCACGGCGCCCGACACCGACCGCGTGCCCGACGCGTCGCGACTGTCCCCGCCCATCCGCCTCGAAGGCGGCACACGGCTGGACCTGGAGGTGGAGTTCGCCGGCGCCCCTGCCCGCCTGGAGTCGTCGCTGCACGCGCTGAAGATGGCCTTCGACGGGGGCCTGCGCGTGGGGCCGAGCGGCCGGGCCACCTGCGACCGCGACTTCGTGCTCGCCTTCGCCTACGAGCCATCGGGCGGCATGCGTGCCTGGACCGACGGGACCTACACCCTCGCGGTGGTCGAGCCTCCTGCGGTCGCGACGGAGGTCATGCCCCGCGACGCGGTTTTCGTGGTCGACATCAGCGGCTCGATGGGCGGCGGCAAGATGCGCGCGGCGAAGCAGGCCCTCCGCACGGCGTTGCGCGGGCTGGTGGCGGGCGACCGCTTCTGCATCCTCGCTTTCGACGACCGGGTGGAGGCCTTCGCCCCCGAGTTCACGCCCTACGACGAGGCGTCGCTGCAGCGCGCGGACCAGTGGGTGTCGCGGCTCCAGGCGCGTGGGGGCACCGAGATGCTGGAGCCGGTGCGGCTAGCCCTCGCCGGGGACCGCCCGGCTGGTCGCCTGCGCACGGTGTTGTTCATCACCGACGGCCAGGCCGGGAACGACCAGGAGGTCGTCGCCGCCGTGGCCAACCGGGCGAACGGCGCGCGGTTCTTCTCGCTGGGCATCGACACCGCCGTGAACGCCGCGCTCCTGGAGCGCATGGCGCGGGTGGGCGGCGGCGCCTGCACCCTCTGCACGCCCAGCGACGACATCGAGGCGGTGGTGGCGCGCATCGAGGCCCGCTTCGGCTCGCCGGTGGCCGACGGGCTGCGGCTGGAGGGCGAGGCCGCGCGGGTCGAACCGCAGACGTTGTTCGCCGGCATGCCGGTGAGCCTCTTGGTCAAGGGCGCCCCGTCGCCGGTGGTGGCGACCGCCGGCCCCCACCGGTGGACGGCCGAGCCGGTCCGCGTCACCACGTCGCTCTTGCCGCTGTGGGCGCGGGCGCGCGTGCTCTCGCTGGAAGACCGCCTGTTGCTCAAGCCCTTCGAGGAGGAAGCGCTCCGCCCGGAGATCCTGCGCGTGGCGCTGGAGGCGGGCATCGCCTCGCGCTTCACCGCCTTCGTGGCGGTGGAGACCACGCGCCGAGTCGACGGCGAGCGGGTGGAGGTGGTGCAGCCGGTGGAGCTGCCGCACCAGTGGGAGGGTGGCATGGCCGGCGCGATGCTCTGCGCCTCGCCCATGCTGCCCGCCTACGGCGGGCCGATGCCGAGCGCGCCGCCGCCAGGCGCGGCCAGGGCCGCGGCCCAGCCTCGCGACCTGATTGGACGGTTCGCCTCCTTCGTGGCGGGCAGTTTCGGTGGCGGCACGACCAACGGAACCGCCCTGGACATGGACGACGACGCCGCGTTCGACGCCATGGACACGCGATCCCCCTCGCGCGTGGCGGCGCCGCGCTCCCGGCCGGTGCCGGCCCCGGCGCCCACTGGCGCTGGGCCCACCGGCAGCGCGCCCCGGGCCCCCGTACCCTCCGCCGACGGCGCCGCCGCCCTGGCCGCCACCCAGTCCGCCGACGGCTCCTGGGGCAACGACCTGGCCCGCACCTGCGCGGCGCTCCTGGCGCTGGTCTTGCTCGGCCACACCCGTACGCGTGGCCTCCGCAAGCGTGCCGTGGC
>CAYHRZ010000238.1:0-7146 GCA_964359125.1 uncultured Klebsiella sp.
GGGCTTCGACGCGCTGCCGACCGACAGCCCGCTGGCGAACCAGTGGCGCCGACAGCTGAGCATGGAACTATTCAAGTAGACCATGATCAAGGTCACGGGTGGTACGTTGCGTGGTCGAGCGCTCCCGGCGGCGGTGCCCGAAGGCGTGCGGCCTACGTCGTCGCGCGCCCGGGAGGCGCTCTTCTCGATCGTGGGACAGGACCTCGAGGGGGTGTCGTTCCTCGACCTGTTCAGCGGCTCGGGTCTCTTGGCCATCGAGGCCTGGTCGAGGGGGGCGCGCCCGGTCTCCGCCGTCGACCGCGCACCCCGCTCCCTCGCCGCGATTCGGCAGAACGTCGCGGCCCTGGGCGCCGAGGTCGAGGTCGTCTCGGGCGACGTGGGCGCCGTGACGCGCGGGGCGGACCTGGTGTACCTCGACCCGCCGTTCGCGGACGACATCGCGGCGTGGATCGTGCGCGTCGCGCCGCTGGCAGGCGCGGTGCTGGTGGCGGAGTCTCGGGCGGGCGCCGGCGTGCCCGATTCGGCCGGCGCCCTGCCCTTGGAGGGCGTCCGCCGCTACGGTGACACCCAACTCGCGGTGTACCGCTCGCGCTAGTCGCCCCGGCGCGCCGGATTTCGGATTACCGCCCACCCCGATGCCCACCTTCACGGGCCCGGACGGCCGGGTCGACATCAAGAGCCTGTCCCTCGCCGAGATCGAGGCGGCGATCGAGGGCCTCGGCTCGGAGCGCTTCCGTGCCCTCCAGGTCTACAAGTGGCTGTGGCAGCGTGGCGTCACCAGCTTCGACGAGATGAGCAACGTGGCCAAGCCCGTCCGAGCGGCGTTGGCCGAGCGGTTCTACATCGCATGGCTCACGACGGTGGCCGTGCAGAAGTCGATCGACGGCACCCACAAGTTCCTCTGGGAGACGCACGACGGCCACCGCATCGAGTCGGTCCTCATCCCCGACGACGAGCGCGTCACGCTCTGCGTCTCCACGCAGGTCGGGTGCGCGATGGCCTGCTCGTTCTGCCTCACCGGCGACCTCGGGCTGCGTCGCAACCTGCGGCCGTCCGAGATCGCCAACCAGCCGCTCCAGGTGAGAATGGCCCTGGAGGCGAGTCACCGCGTGAGCAACGTGGTGATGATGGGGATGGGCGAGCCGCTGCACAACCTCGACAACTTGCTCCCCGCGCTCGAGGTCTACCTCGACGAGCAGGCCCTGGGGTTCTCGCACCGCAAGGTCACCGTGTCGACGGTGGGCCTGGTGCCCCAGATGCGGCGGTTGGCCGACGCGCTGCCGGTGAACCTCGCCGTGTCGCTCAACGCCACCACCGAGGAACAACGTCGACAGGTGATGCCCATCACCCGCAAGTACCCGATGGCCGAGTTGCTGGATGCCTGTCGCGACTTGCCGTTACCGACGACGAAGCGGATCACCTTCGAGTACGTGATGATGGCGGGCTTCAACGACTCCATGGATGACGCCGTGCGCCTGGTTCGCCTCATGCGGGGCATCAAGTCGAAGGTGAACCTCATCCCGTACAACGAGAACCCCGACCGCGACCTGCGCCGCCCGCCGGACAGCCGTGTCAAGCAGTTCCAGCACTACCTCGTGAACCACGGCATCCAGGCCAGCGTCCGTGTCACCCGTGGTCGCGACATCTCCGCCGCCTGTGGACAGCTGGGGAAGGCGCCGGAGCGCTCGGACGTCGCCCTCGGCGAGAAGGTCGTCGCCCAGCGCATCCGCCGCGACGGCGAGGGCTACGACACCAGTTTCCTCCCGGACCCCTAGCCTGCGACCGTTCGAGGGCGGGCTATGGTGGCGCCCATGCTGATCATCTTCCTCGCCTGCACCGGCGAGCCCGACAAAGACGGTACCATCCCGGTCGACAGCGCCCTCGACGACAGCGGCGACACCGGCTCCGTCAAACCTCCCGAAATCGTGCTCGGCCACCCTTACGTGGCCGTCGTCGCCGCGACGACGCCCGGGAGCCTGGACTCCACCTGCGAGTTGGACCTCGTCCTGACCAACAAGACCGACGGCACCGTGGCCGCGACGCTCGAGCTGAGCGCCCAGGGCCGCGACTGGGCCGGCACCGAGCTGGTCGGCGGCACGCTCTACACGGCCAACTTCTCGGCGATCGACTGCAACGCGGCCGACGACAAGGCCTACGAGTCGGGCACGTTCTCGGGGCAGGAGGGCATCCTCTTCGTCCTCTGGTACACCGGCGTCAACGTGGGCTACGACGCGCTGGAGCAGGGCACCGAGGGCGGCGACTTCAAGGGCGGCGAGGCCAGCGTCACCGTCGCCAACAGCACGCCCGACGCCAACGTGCAGTCCCTCGCCGCTCAGCTCGGCGTCACCGCCACCCTCCAGAGCGCCGATGCCTCGGGCAACGTGTACGCTTTGACGTGGAGCACGGACCTCAACGTCGGCGAGGTGCTCTCGGAGTTCACCAAGCGGCTGGACGCCGACTACGTGTCGGGGACGCCGACCTGGCTCACCGAGCCGGACTGGTGGTAGGGTGCGTCGCGACATCTTCCTGACAGCGCTGGCCGTCGCAGGCTGTACGGGAGAGCCCGAGCCTTCCAAAGACGCCGACACCGGCGACGAGCCCCTGCCGCAGGCCCCTGCGCACGTGGCGGTGGCGGGCGCCACCTACGACAGTGCGTTCAAGTCCACGTGCTCGGTGAAGCTCGACCTCGCCGACGCGGCGTCGGGCAACGCGCTGGCCACCACGTCGCTCGCGCCCTTCGACGGCGGCCTGTGGGACGCGCTGCCGCTTGTCGACGGGCAGCAGTACAAGGCCACCATCACCTGGGACGACTGCGAGAACACGCCGGATGGCACCGGCTCGTTCACGTCGTCCACGTTCTCGGGGGAGCCGGGCGACCTGTTCGTCCTCCACTACGACGGCGTCGATGCCGGTTTCGAGTGGATGGTGCAGGGCGACGACCACCGGGGCGGCAGCGTGCACGTCGCGCTGGCCGAGGGGGTGGAGGCGAGCGCCGTGGCCGGGTCCATCGGCGCGGTGGCCGTGGCCGACAGCGCGGAGCCCGCGCTCACCTACCTGGACTGGACGGACGACCGCAACGTCGCCGCCGTCCTCGACGACCTCACCGGGGACGGCACCATCTCCTGGGGCGAGCCGACCTGGACCGAAAAGCCGGCGTGGTGGTAGTCCGCTCGCGCAGCCGGGGATAGGCCCGCGGGCGGCTTTACTCCCAGGGAGCGCGTATGCGGATCGGCGTCATCGGTGGCAGCGGGGTGTACGCGATGGACGGCCTGTCCAACGTGCGCGAGGAGCGGGTGTCCACCCCCTTTGGCGAGCCGAGCGACGCGGTGATCCTTGGCAGCCTCGGCGGCGTCGACATGGCGTTCTTGCCGCGGCACGGGCGGGGGCACCGGTTCAACCCCAGCGAGGTGAACTACCGCGCGAATATCTTCGCGCTCAAGACGCTGGGCGTGGAGTGGTGCATCTCGGTGAGCGCGGTGGGGAGCCTGCGCGAGGAGATCGTCCCCGGCCACGTCGTGGTGGTGGACCAGTTCATCGACAAGACCCACCAGCGAAAGGGAACATTTTTTGAGCAGGGTCTGGTGGCCCACGTGGCGTTCGGGGACCCGGTCTGCGGCTCCCTGCGCGGGATCTTGCTCGAATCGGCTCGGGCGGCGGGCGCCACGACACACGACGGCGGCACCTACGTGTGTATGGAGGGGCCTGCTTTCTCCACGAAGGCCGAGTCGAACCTCCACCGCGCGTGGGGGGCGAGCGTGATCGGCATGACCAACATGCCCGAGGCGAAGTTGGCCCGTGAGGCCGAGATGTCGTACGCGACGTTGGCCATGGCCACCGACTACGACTGCTGGCACCCCCACCACGACGCCGTCACCGTGGACCAGGTCGTCGCGGTGCTGGTGGCGAACGCCTCGCTCGCGCGCAACATCGTCGCCCAGGCCGTGCCCCGCATCGTGGCCTTCGGCAAGCCCGCCCCCTGCTCCACGGCGCTCGCCACGGCGATCCTCACCCCGCGCGACGCAGTGCCCGTCGAACGCCGACGTGCGCTGGCGCCCCTGGTGGGGAAGTACTTGCCGGTTTAGGGTACGACGATGCGGATCCCCTCGCTCGCGCTCGTGACCCTGGCCCTGCTCGGCGGCTGCGTTTCGCAGGCCCGGATCGAGAAGGCCAGCGCGCGCACCGACCTCGGGCAGGCGTACCTCAACGAGCGGAATCCCGAGGCCGCGGTGTCCACCCTGCGCAGCGCGGTGAAGTTGGACCCGCGGAACTGGCGCGCGGCGTCGTCGCTGGCCATGGCCTACGCGGCGAAGGGCGAACCCGAGATGGCCGACGACATGTTCCGCAGAGCCCTCCGGATCAACCCGGGGGAGGGGGAAATCCTCGTCAACTACGGCGCGTTCTTGATCTCCAGCCAGCGGCCCGCCGACGCGATCCCCGTGCTCGAGAAGGCCACCGAGGACCTCGACTACCGCAACCCGGGCATGGTGCTCTCCAACCTCTCTCGCGCCCACCTCGACGCGGGTGACCCCGAGAGCGCGGCCCGGCGGGCCGGGGAAGCGGTTCGGCGCGTGCCCACGCTCTGCCCGGCCTGGTACCACCTCGGCCTCGCCGAGGAGGCGCGCAACCGGCCGGAGGCCGCGCTCGCGGCCTACGACAAGCTCACCAGCACCTGTCCCGAGGAGGCCCTTGGTGGCTGGCTCCGCGCGGGTTGCCTGATGGCCAGCCGGGGCGACGAGGTTGGCGCCGACATCGCGTTGCAGCACGTGGTGGACCGCGCGGCGGGCACGCCGATGGCCGACGAAGCGCGGGCGTGCCTCGCCCGGGTCGGCACGCCCAGCGCGTCCTCGGTCCCGGCGGAGGGATGAGATGTCGGACCTCCGCGAGGCACGCGAGCGTGCAGGGCTGAGCCTCGACGAGGTGTCGGCCAAGACCAAGATCCCGGTCAAGTGGCTGCAGGCACTCGAGTCCGGCAACACCGCCGCCTTCCCGCCGGGGCCCTTTCTCTCCGGGTACACCCGGCAGTACCGGGGCCTCCTCGGACTCGGTGACGCGCCCGTGCTCCCGCCCACGCCGGCCAGCGCCACGGCCGTGGCAGCTCGCCCCGCCCGCGTCTCGGCCTCGTCGCGAGGGGAGGCCGACCGGCCGGAGCACACAGAAACCACGAGCACCAGTCCGCGTCACCGGGTGCGTCGCTGGTCGCGCACCGCCGTAGCCGGGGTGGCGGCGGCCGGCGCGGTGATCACGGCGGTCCTGCTCTCGCGGGTCATGCGTGGGGAGCCTGCGGACGGGTTGGGCGTGCCGCCGGACCAAGTGCTGCTCGTCACCTCCGCCAGCGGCACCGCCGCCCGCGTCACGGCGGATGGTCGCCCGGTTCACGATGGAAAGCTCCCCGCGGGGAAGCAGGTGAAGTTTGCGGCGCACGACCGGCTCGAGGTGGAACTCGACGAGCTCAAGGGCGTCACGCTGGTCTACAACGGGAGCACTCTCCGGCCCCTCGGCGCCCAGTCCCGCCCGCGGCGGATGGTGTTCGAGGACGACCGTGGGGGGTAGGCGATGCCAGAGAACCTCCTTGTCCAGCGTGTCGACGCGATCCGGCGCCTCGCCCGACGCGGCCACGCCGCGCCGCTCGCGAAGGTCATTGCCAAGTCGCGGGCGGAGGACCTAGCCGCCGTCATCGGGCACCTCACGGCGCCCGAGCAGCGCCTGGTCTTCTCACAAGTCCGCGACGACGGCATGGCCGCCGCGGTGCTCAACTCCCTGGAGGGCGACGAACTCCTCCACATCGCCACCGACCTGTCGCCGGATCGCCTGGTCGTCCTGCTCGCCCACCTCGCGGCCGACGACCAGACGGACTTGCTCGCCCGGTTGCCGGAGGCGCTGCGCGAGGGCGTCCTGCAGCGCATGCGGGGCGAGGACCGGGAAGAGGTGGAGGAACTCCTCGGCTACGCCTCCGACACCGCCGGCGGCATCATGTCGCCGCTGGCGTTCCGCCTACAAGACAACCTCACCTGTCGCGACGCGATCGCGGCCGTCCAGGAGGCCAGCGACCACGAGCTCATCTACTACGCCTACGTGGAGAGCGACGAGGGGCGACTGGTAGGCGTCACGTCGCTGCGCAACCTCCTCACCCACCCGCCGAGCACCGGTCTCGCCGACATCATGTCGACCGACGTGATCACCGTCCGCGCGGAGACCGACCAGGAGGAGGTGGCCCGGGTGGCCGCCAAGTACGACCTGCTCGCGGTGCCGGTGGTCGACGACCAGCGGCGTCTGCTCGGCATCGTCACTGTCGACGACGTCATCGACGTCATCAAGGACGAGGCGGCCGAGGACATGTTGCTGATGGCGGGCGTTCGGGGCGACGACGACGAGCCCGTCGGCCGCGTGCGCAACGCTTTGCGGCGCCTGCCGTGGTTGATGGTCACCCTCGGCGGCGGCTTGCTCATCAGCGAGCTGATCACCACTTTCGACGGCATGATCAAGGCGGAGATCGTGCTCGCGGGGTTCATTCCCATCGTGATGGGCATGGAGGGAAACGTCGGCATCCAGGCCGCCACCGTCACCGTCCGCGGCATCGCCACGGGCCGGATCGACACTGGCGTGGGCCGCGCGGTCGGGGCCGAGGTGTTCAACGGGTTGACGCTGGGCGTGGTTTTCGCGGTGCTCATCGGCGGCTACTGCATGCTCCGTTTCGGGCAGGTCGACGTCGCCGCCAGCGTGGCCGTAGCCGTCGTGACCGGGATGACCTTTGCCTCCCTGGTGGGCACGCTGGTGCCGCTGAGCCTCCGCCGCTTCGGCGTGGACCCGGCCATCGCCACGGGCCCCTTCGTCACCACGTTGATGGACGGCCTCGGCCTCACCATCTACCTCAGCGTCGCCGCTTTCTTGCTGAGCTAGCGTGCGCGATCCGGGTCGCGAGCGGGTCGGAATCGTCGTGTCCCGCGCGAGCTACGGCGAGCACGACGCCATCGTGCGTTTCCTGGTCCCCGAGGAGGGCCGCGTGGTGGCCTTCCAGCGTGGGGGGCAGAAGCGACCGGCGGGGCTCGACGTGGGGGTCCGGGCCCGGCTGCGGCTGCGCAGTCGGGCCGGCGGGATGCCTTCGCCGAGATCGTCCGGCGGCACCAGGGGGCCCTCGTGAACCATTTC
>CAYHRZ010000238.1:7156-7997 GCA_964359125.1 uncultured Klebsiella sp.
GCGCGGGGGGGGGGTCGTGGGGGGGGGGGGGGCCGGGTGGGGGGGGCGATGGGGGGCCGGCGGGATGGACACCCTGACCGGCGTCGACGTCGAGGAGTCGCGACTCGGACTGCGCGCCGACTACGGCCGGCTGGTGCTCGCGCAGTACGCGTGCGAGCTGGTGGGCGCCTTCGTGCACGAGGGGCAGGCCGAACCCCGCCTCTACGCGCTACTCGAGACCACGCTCCTGGTCCTCGACGCGGCCCACGGCACGCCCGGGCGCGGGTTCCTCGCCGCCCTCGAGCTCAAGGTGCTCACCTTCGGCGGCGTCGCGCCCGAGGTCTTGCGGGTGATCGAACGCCTCGAACGGCTGCGGCGAGCGCCCTTGCGCGACGTCCTCGACGACCCCCTCGACGCCGAGGCGGAGGCCCTGGTCTACGACGCCCTCCGCGGCCACCTCGGCCGCGAGTTGGGCGCGAGAGTGCTGCTCGCCGGGGTAGGCTGGGCGTGATGTTGCTCGCCCTCCTCGCCTGTGCCACCACCACCGAGGTCGACGACCTGGTGCGCTGGGCAGGTTGGGTCTACGCCAGCCCCGAGGTGGGTGACGAGACCCGGCACGAGTCCGGTTCCGTGACGGTGTGGCCCGAGCCGTTCACCGGGGAGGCGCTCGCGGCCGAGCAGCCCTACGACGACTACCCCGGCTACTGGCAGGTCGAACTCCCGCCGTCGATCCCGGTGAACGTGCGCATCTCGGGGGAGGGGATTCGCGCGACCGTCTGGGCTGGCGACAGTCCAGCGGCCAGTGGCAGCTGGTTCAGCGGCGCCTTGTTCGCGGCCACGGACGCCTGGCTCGAGGACCTCT
>CAYHRZ010000239.1:0-7969 GCA_964359125.1 uncultured Klebsiella sp.
CTCGACCTGTCGCAAGCGGACTACAAGCTCGAGGGCGCGGGCACCTTCGCCTTCGCGGGCAACGCGGTCGACGGCCTCGACGACACCGACGGCGACGGGCTTGGCGAGGTGATCGTGGGCGCCTGGGGCTACGCGAGCACCGGGGTGGTGTACCGGGTGCCCGGCGGCAGCCTGGCCAGCGGCACGCTCGGCGCGTACGACAACATCGCCGGCGAGACGGCCGGCGACGCCTTCGGCTACGCCCTGTCGGGTTGCGGGGACCTCGACGGCGACGGCGCAGGCGACTTCGCCGCGGGCGCGCTGGACGCCGCGTCGGGGGCTGGCGCCGCCTACCTCTTCCTCGCCGGCAACGCAGGCACCGTCGCGAGCGACGCCGATGCTCTGGCCTACGGCAGCACCACCGACGACGCCCTCGGCGCCGCGGTCGCATGTGGTGGCGACACCGACGGCGACGGGGCGGGGGAACTGCTGGTGGCCGCGCCCGGCGCGCGGGGTGTGTACCGCTACGACGCCGACTTCACGGCCCTGGCCAAGTACTCGGGCGGCTCCACCGGGGTGGGATCGGCCATCGACGTGGCACCCGACACCGATGGCGACGGCCTCGGCGACCTCTTGGTGGGCGACTCACAACTCGACGAGGTGTATCTGCTCCTGGGCGGCGGCGGCACCGACGTGGAGCTATCAGCCGCCGACGCGGTGTACGACGCCGAGTTCGTCGGCGACCAGGCCGGCCGGGCGGTGGCCGGCCTCGGCGACGTCAACGGCGACGGCCTCGGCGACTTCGCCGTGGGCGCACCGGAGAGCGACTCCCCTTCCAGCGCGGCCGGGGCGGTCTACGTGTTGTTGGGCAACACGACGCCAACCGGGGGCAACCTGGGGCTGGCCGACGTGGTGCTGCGCGGCGAGGACGCCCTGGATCGGGCGGGCTACACCGTCGCGGGTGGTCGGGACAGTAACGGCGACGGCATCACCGACCTGCTCGTCGGTGCCTACTACGACGAACGCGGTGGCGTGGGTGCCGGGGCGGCCTACCTGTTGTACGGCGGTAGCCTCGCCAGCGGCAGCCTCTCGGCGGCGGGCGCGTTGCTCTACGGCGAGACCACCGGCGACGGCGCGAGCGAGGGGCTGGCCTTCGCCCCGGACCTCGACGGTGACGGCATCGGCGAGGTGCTAGTGGGGGCCCCCGCCGAGTCCAGCGCTGGCGGGGGCGCGGGGGCGGTGTACGTGATCATCGGCGGCGGGATCTAGGAGAACGAATGTCTGAAGCTACGTTTGCACTCGATCTCCGTAAGGCGGCCGTGGCCGCTTGGGAGCAGACCGACGGGCAACTGCAAACAGCCCTCAGCAAGCACCTCGTGGTGTCGTTCATGGGGTCGGCCTCGTCGGGCAAGGACAGCGGCATCAAGGCGCTGTTCGGCATCGACTTCGGCGACATCAGCCCGGTGCCCGGCAGCACCCGGGAACTACGGGCCGCGAAACTCGATGCGGAGGGGCAGGTGATCCTGCTCAACGCCCCGGGGTTCGGCGATGTGCGCGGCGACGTGGACGAGGTCGCCCGGAACGCCGCCGAGATGGTCGACATCTTCGTGTACGTGGTCAACGCGGAGGGCGGCGCCACCGCCGACGAGAAACGGGACCTCGACTGGATTCGGCGCCTGGAACGGCCGGTGCTGGTGTGCATCAACAAGATCGACCTGATCCGGCCCGCCGACCGCGACCACTTCGTGGCGGCCACGCTGGGCCAACTCGCCGTGGACCCGAGGGACGCGGTGATCACCGCCTTTGCGCCTCACCCCAAGTTGTCGCCCGATCCCATCGGCGTGGAGTACGTCATCGACTGGATCGGGCGCCGGCTGGAGGAGTCCGGCAAGGCGCTCATGTTCGCCAAGCACCTCCGGAACAAGGCCGCCGCCTGCGAGCCGATTATCCAGGCCGCCGCGCGTAACGCCAGCATCGCCGGGGCCGTCCCGATCCCCGGGGCCGACATCGCCGTGGTCACCGCCATCCAGGTCAAGCTCATCCGCGACGTCGCGGTTGTCCACGGTCAAACCCTCGACAAGGACGTGGTGGCCTTCATCCTCGCCGAGTTGCTGGCGGGGGGGATGCGCGGCTTCGTGCGCTGGGGCGTGGAGGGCCTGAAGGCCGCGGGCTGGGTGCCGGGCGGCCAGTTCGCCGAGGCCGCGATCCTCGCGCTCTCGGCCACGGTGGCGGGGGCCACCACCTACGGCGTCGGGAAGGCCACGGTGGCGTGGATCCAGAGTGGCCGCAAGATGGAGGGCGACGCGCTCCGGGCCGCCTTCGACATGGCGGCCTTTGCCTGGAAAGACAAGACCGCAGGCCGGAAGTAGGCCGGATTCGCCGTGAGTCGCGACACGCCCCGCGGTAGCGGCATCCCCGCCCGTAAGGTCGACGACCCGCTGGAACAACTGCTCGCCAAGGCCCACCGCGACGAGTTGGTGCCCATGGCCGAGTTGCTCGGCGTCACCCACGACGGCGTGGGCGTCGGCCTCGTGGCCCAGAACTGCGCCCGCGTCACCCGGAGGCTGGCCACCCACGGCGTAGCCAACGCCGCGCTGAGGGGAGGGGAGGGGCCGCCCTACGCGCAGGTGCTCGCGGGCCTGGGCTCCCCAGGTGCCCTGGCGGGCGCCTTCGAGGAGGCCGAACTCGACGTGGTGCGGGCGACGGCGGCGTCGGCCTGGCCGAAGCTGCGCGGCGCGGACCGCGAGGCCCTCTGGCGCAACCTCGGTCTCGGCGACGAGCCGGTCCCCAGCGACGGGGCCGAGGCGATGAAGCGGGCCGAGGCGCGGCTCGGCCGCGTGCACTTCGGGTACCGGATCACCACCGCGAAGCTACCGCCCGGGAGCACGGCCGCCGTCACCGCCTTCGCGGTGCTGTCGATGACCCCCATCGGTTGCGTGCTGCGCCCGTTGATGCTGCCGTTGTTCCCGCTCATGGCTTGGTACGCCTTTCGGCCCGACACGGCCCGGCTCCGGCACGCCGTGATGCACGTGGCTCGGCTGCGACAGGCGGTCACCCGCCGCATCACGGTGGGCTTCGTGGGCTCGCCGTCGACGGGGAAGGACGCCGGCATCCGCGCTCTCTTCGGTCTCGACAGCGGCAACATCTCGCCGGTGGCGGGCAGCACCACCAAGGTCAGCATCCAGCGGGTACCGGGCGCCACGGCGCTGTACGTCGTCAACACGCCGGGCCTCGGCGACGTGGTGGAGTCGGTCACCGACGAGGCGAAGCAGGTGCTCGGGCACATCGACGTGTACGTCTACGTGGTCAACGCGAACGGGAGCGTGCAGGAGAGGGAACAGGCCGACTACCAGGCCTGCGTGGCCTCGGGCAAGCCCGTCCTCGCGGTGGTCAACAAGGTCGACACTATCGGCAGCGACGCCGAACTGTCGGCGTTACTGGCCCACGCACAGGTCGCGCTGGGCGCGCCCGACCACGCCTTTCTCCCGGTCGCCTTCGACCCGCTGCCTCAACTGGCCGAGGCCCCCATCGGCCTCGACGCGGTCCGGTCGTGGCTACGTGAGCGGCTCCTGGAGCTGGGCAAGGAGCCCGAGGAGATCCCGGATTTCGGGGCGGCGGCGCCGCCCTAGGCTCGGCGGGGGCGGAAGGGCAGGTTCTTCAGTTCGATGCCGCCGAGGCCGCTCGCAGGGCCCGGCCGGCAGAACAAGAACCCTTGCATGAGGCGAATCCCCATGCCGAGCAGCTTCTCGCGTTGCCCGGGGTCCTCGACGCCCGAGGCGGCGACCCCCCGGGGAAGGTCCCGGCCGGCCTGGATCGCGGCCAGCAACTGGGGGGGTGGCTCCCCGTCCTGGGTGGCGGCGGCGACGAGGCGCCGCGCGAGCTTGAGGCCGTCGGCGGGGACCGGGCCGGGCAGCGTGTCGCCCTCTTGGCCGAACTCGTCGAGGACCACCGAGGCCCCCGCTGCACGCAGCGCCGCTAGCTCCGCCAAGGCGCTGGCCGGGGCCGCGTGGAGGGTGCCCAACCGGACTTCCACGTCGACCCGGGCTGGTTGGAACCCGCCCCGCTCCAGGCTTTGTAGCATCTGCGCCGCCATGCCCGGCTCGGCCAGTTGGCGACCCGAGACGTTGACCGCGAGTCGCAACTCGGGCCAGTTGGAAAACCACGTCGTCGCCTCGCGACAGGCGGCCACCAGTGCCCACGCGCCGATGGGGACGATGGCGCCCGACGACTCGGCCGCGGGCATGAACTCCGACGCCGGGACGGTGCCGCGGTCGGGGTGGTACCAGCGCAGGAGCAGCTCCACCGCCACGGGCGCCCCGGTCACCACGTCGTACTGGGGCTGGTAGTACACGGCGAACTCACGGCGCAGGAGGCCCTCGAGGAGCAGCCTTCCAGACGCGTCGTTCGACATGTGGGGTGGCGACTCGTGGTGCATAGCGAGGGCTCCGGGCCGTAGTGTGGCGGGCTGTCACACCCCTACACGGATCGCGACGCGCCCCCCTTGAGGCCGTTTTTCGCTCAGAGCCGCGCGCGCACCTTCACCGACCAGGTGAACGTGAACCGGGCGACCTCGGTGCCGTCGGCCAGCCGTCCCACCGTCTCCATCGCGACCACTCGCGGCTCGCCCGAGGCCTGGGCCTCCGCGAGGGCGGCGAAGGCCGCGGCGCCCTGCTCGCAACGGAAAGTCGCGAGCCCAGTGGCCTTTTTCCCGAACGTGGCCTTCATGTCGACGATGAGCGTCGACACGGGCACGCCGACGTTCTCGACGGCAAGGAGCACCAGCGCGCCGGTCGACATCTCGGCTGCCATCGCAAGGGCGGCGAAGTAGGTGGAGCGGAACGGGTTCTGGCTGCGCCAGCCATAGGGCACGCTGGTGACGCAGTGGGCCTGGTCGATGTCGCGCAGGCGAAGGCCGCAGAACCAGGCGGCGGGGAGCACCCATAGCGACCAGAACCAGAACAACACCGGGTTGGTGACCCGCCGGCGCATCGCCTCGGCACGTGGAGTCAGCGGCATCGGGCCCCCTAGCGCGGCACGCCGCCCAGCCGCCGCTTCCACCACGCCAGGAGCGCGTCGTCCCCCGCGGACATGGCGGCCCCGAGCGCCAGCAAGGTGTCAGTGTCTCGGTCGCCGTCCACGAGCCGCTCGGCCAGCGCCCGGGCCCGGGGGGACACCGGCCAGGCCGGCATGTCACGCAGCTGTGAGGCCGACAGCTTGATGGCGTCGAGCGCCAGGCCCGTCCCCCGCCCTTCGCCGAGGCCCCATGCCGTGGCCGCCGGCGAGAGCAACGTGGCCAGGATGGTCGCCAGGTGCACGCCGGACCGGGGGGAGACGACCAGGACAGGCGTGAGCCCCACGCAGAGCCCACCGGGATCGGCTGCGGCCTCCAGGACCCGGGTTTGTGTCGCGACGATCACCTGCGGTCCCAGCCGCCGCGCCTGGCGAGGGTGGAGCGCGGCGCGGGGCACGGTGGGCCGGTACCAGCGCGAGCCGTGGATCTTCGCGGGGTGGAGGCCCCAAGCCAACCACCCCGGTTCGACCAGGCCGCTGGTGATCACCCGCAGCCCGTCGCCGCCCTCGACGACATGCCCTCGCAGCGCGTAGTACTCGTCGCGAAAGTCAGCCTCCACCGTAGCGATGTCGCCGAGCGTGCCCCCGGGTGACGCTGGCAGCGGCGGGATGGGATCACCCACGCAGAGCACGGCCGACCACCGGGTCGCCCGGACGACGTCGACGGGGCGCGGTGGTTGCCCGGCCATGCGCCGCGTGCCCTCTCCCCCGGCGCGGAACACCGCGGCCACCAGCGGCACCGCCACGCCCGGGAAGGTCCGAGTAGGGAGCGTCCACGCCGCGACCGGCGGCGCGTTGCGATCGCGCAGGCCGGCTGCGTCGCGCGTGGCGAAGACCGACGCGGGGAGGACGATGCCCGTCTCCGCCGCGTGCCGGAGACAGTCGGCGAGGAACACTGCGGAAATATCCGCGTAGGGCCCCAGCAGTTCTCCATGGCGGGCCCGGATGCGCGCGGCCAACGCGGGCGAGGTCGCGGTGAGGCTGCGCAGCCGGCTCAGGAAGGGGGGGTTGGTGAGGATCCGGGTGGCGGCTGGCCAGGGCGTCGCGAGCGCGTCGGCTACGCGCACCTGGGCACGAAGTCGCTCGCACTGGGCACGGTCGAGCCCCGCGGCGAGGGCCAAGCGGGCCTGGGCCAGAGCCACCGCCAACGGGTCGATGTCGAGGCCCGCCAGCCGAGACCACGGCACGCCCGCGCGCAGCGCCGCGAGTAGCAGGTCACCGGCCCCGCAGGCGGGATCGAGCACGCTATCGGTCGCGTCGAGACCCAGTTCCGTAGCCAGCCACTCTCCCACGGCGGCCGGCGTGTAGTACGCACCTCGCTCCCGCCGGTCGGCCTGGGCGGCCACCAAGACGGCGGTGGGGTCGTCGAGCGGCGGCAGCGGTGGCCCCGGCCCGTCGGCCGGGTCGAACAGCGGCAAGCCCGTCTGCGCCCAACGCCGCTCCGCCTCCCCGAGCGCTTCGGCGACCGCGTGGCGCAGTCCACGGGGGCCGGCGGCGTCCAGCCAAGCGCGGTAGGCTCGAGGTAGACGCACTCGGGCGCAAATAGCGCGCGTGGCGGGCTTTACAAGGGGGGTCCGGCGTGGCAACCTGTGGCTCGTGAGACTGGCCCTTCCCGCGCTGTTGTTGATCGCTTGCGATCCGAACGTGTCTCACGACGCCTCGGCCGGGCTGGACCTCACGCTCGCGACGGACCAGTCGGTCGCCGGCGAGGGGGTAGGATTCCTGGCCGAGTTGCACTTGCCGGGTGGTGGTGTCCTCCCGGTGGCGCCGACCCTGGTCACCGACCAGGAAGTCCGCGTGGTCACCACCTGGACCGGCCGGGGCGAGGGCCTCCTCACCCCCACCGTCGCGGGGTTGCACCTAGTGACGGCGGCGGCGGTGTGGGACGGCAAGACCTACTACGACACGGCGTGGTTGCTGGTGGATCACGCCGAGGCCGCGTCGTTGGACCTCGCCCTGTCCGCCATCGAGGTGGGCGCGGGGGAGGCGCTCACCTTCGACGTCACCGCCGCCGACGCGTTCGGAAACCCGATTCCCAGCCAGGAGATCGCCCTCACCGCCGACTCGGTGAACGTGGTGATCGCCGACCCGCGGATTTCATCGGGTGTGCCCGGCATCTACGCGGTGACCGCGTCCGTCGACGCCCTCGCGGACCGGGAGGAGATCCGGGTCGTCGCCGGCGAGGCCGACTACATCGACCTGTCGTTGTCGACCACGGACCTGGAGGTCTACGAGACCACCATCGCCACCGCCACGGTGCGCGACGTCTATGGCAACGTCCTCGACGCCGAGCCCACCATCTCGGTGAGCGGCACCGGTGCGGTGGTCCAAGCCGGTCCGAACATCACATTCCCCGAGGAAGGCTGGTACACCGTCGTCGCCACGCACGAGGAACTTTCAGCGTCGGTCGGCCCCTTCTTGATCGACAGCACCGGGCCAGACCTCGTGATCTACGAGCCGGAGCGCGCCGACTGGGAACTCAACAACACGGCACTCATGAGCGGGAAGGTGACCGACGCCTGGAACACGGTGTCGCTGCTCACGGTCAACGGCACGGCGGTGCCGGTCAACGGCGACGGCAGCTTCACCCACACCCTGGACTACGTATTCGGCCTCAACGTCGTCGATACCTACGCCGAGGACGCCGAGGGCAACAGCGCCAACGACACCCGCACGGTGCTCGACGGGCCCTTCGCGGCGCGCGGTTCCGGCATCGGCAACGGCATCGTCGCCCGCGTGAACGAAGACGGCTTCGAGACGATCGAGGGCTTGGGCGAGTCCATGCTCGCTGGCCTGGACCTGACCTCCCTGCTCGCCAACCCGGTGGTGAGCATGGAGGAAGAAGACTGCTACGACATCATCTTCGACGAGATCTGCGTCACCTGGTACGCCCTGGACCTCTACATCTGGAACCCCTCGA
>CAYHRZ010000240.1:0-7936 GCA_964359125.1 uncultured Klebsiella sp.
GTCGCGGCGCTGTTCTTCTGCGGGGTGATGGGCAAGAGCGCGCAGTTCCCGCTGCACGTCTGGTTGCCGGACGCGATGGAGGGGCCCACCCCGGTGTCGGCGCTTTTGCACGCCGCCACGATGGTGGCCGCGGGCGTTTACCTCGTGGTGCGGGCCTGGCCGGTCTTCGCCGCCGCGCCCGACGTGCTCACCGCGATGACCTGGATCGGCAGCATCACGGCGCTGGTGGCGGCCGCGACGGCCCTGGTGCAGCACGACATCAAGAAGGTGCTCGCCTACAGCACCTGCTCGCAGCTCGGCTACATGGTCGCGGCCCTGGGCAGCGGCTCGTTCTTCGGCGGGTACTTTCACCTCACGACGCACGCCTTCTTCAAGGCCCTCTTGTTCCTCGGCGCGGGCTCGGTGATCCACGCGGTGGGCACGAACGACCTGCGGGAGATGGGGGGCCTGGGCACGCGCACCAAGACCACCGCCGCGCTGTTTACGGTCGGCGCGCTGGCGCTGGCCGGCGTGCCTCCACTCTCGGGGTTCTTCTCCAAGGACCTCGTGCTCGAGGAGTTGGCACACGCGCACGCCTACGGCCCGCTGGCCCTGCTCCTCGTCGCGGCGGCCCTGACCGCCTTCTACATGACCCGGGTGGTGTGCATGGCCTTCCTCGGGCCGGCGTCGTCTCGCTCGGCGCAGGCGCACGAGTCGCCGCCGGTGATGCTGTTGCCCATGGGCCTCTTGGCGGTGCTCGCGGTGGTGGCGGGCTTCGGCGTGGGCCGCTTTGGCGACGACGTGGCGCAGGCCCCGTGGCACTTCGCGGTCACCGCGCCGGGGGCCCTGGCCTTCCTGGCCGCAGCGGGCGGCATCGGCCTCGGCTATGCCAAGTATGGGCTGGGGAACTTCTCAGGTCTGGGGATCCCCGCGCTGGCCAGCCTCATCCGCTCGGGCCCGGTCGACGGCCTCTACCTCCGTGCCTGGCACTCGGGACTCCGTCCCTTCGCCGGGGGCACGGCCTGGTTCGACCGGTACGTGGTCGACGGGGCGGTGAACCTGTTTGGCTGGGCCGCCCTGGTGGGCGGCGAGCGCCTACGGGCCGTGCAAAACGGCAACCTGCGCGACAGTAGCTACGTCCTGGTGGTCGGGGCGCTCTTGGTCGTGGCCTGGGGCGCCATCGGGGGGGCACGCTGATGCCCTGGTTGAGCATCACCGTCCTGGCGCCGCTCTTGGCCGCGGCCGTGCTCCTCGTCGTCCCCGCCGCCTCGAAGGGCGCCGTGCGCGTGCTGAGCGCCCTGGCGAGCCTGGTTTCGTTGTGGGGCGCCATCGAGGTGGGCCTGGCCTACAACCTCTACGAGGGCGGCATCCAACTGAGGGAAACGTTCCCACTGGTGCCGTCGCTGGGCATCAACTGGGACCTCGCGGTGGATGGCTGGGGTGTCTCGCTGCTCCTGCTCACCGGCCTCATCCTGGTGGCGGGGGTGTTCGCCACCTGGACACTGCACGACCGAGAAAAAGACTTCTACATCCTGTTGCTCACGCTGGTGGCGGGCGTGCTCGGCGTGTTCGTCAGCCTCGACCTCTTCGTGTTCTTCTTGTTCTACGAGATCGCGGTTTTGCCGATGTACTTGCTCATCGGCATCTGGGGATCCACCAAGGCGGTGGAGGTGAAAGGCCCCTTCGCCTTCGCCCTGCGACGGCTCGACGTGGGCGGTCGCGAGTACGCGGCGATGAAGCTCACCTTGATGCTGCTCATCGGCTCCGCGTTCATCCTGGTCGGCTTCTTCGCGCTCTACCAGGGCGGGGGCAGTCGCGACTGGGGAATGTTGCACCTGGCCCAGCACCCGCTGTCGCGCGACGCCCAGTTGTGGGTTTTCCCCGCGCTCTGGCTGGGCTTCGGCTCGCTGGCGGGAGTGTTTCCGTTCCACACGTGGTCGCCCGACGGGCACGCCAGCGCCCCCACCGCGGTGTCGATGTTGCACGCGGGGGTGCTGATGAAACTCGGCGCCTTCGGCGTGATGCGGGTGGGCATGGTGCTCTGCCCCGAGGGGGCGGTGGCCTGGGCGCCGATCGTGGGCGCGGTGGCGGTGATCAACGTCGTCTACGGGGCGCTGGGCGCCATGGGACAGACGGACCTGAAGTACATCGTGGCCTACAGCTCCGTGTCGCACATGGGCATCGTGATGCTCGGCGCGGCCACGCTGTCGGTCGATGGCTGGAACGGGGCGGTGTTCCAGATGTTTGCCCACGGCCTGATGACCGGGCTGTTCTTTGCCCTCGTCGGCCTGGTGTACGGGCGGGCGCACGACCGGGAGATCTTCCGGATGGGCGGCTTCGCCAAGGTCATGCCCGGCGTGGCGGTGTTCTTCACGCTGGCCGGGCTCTCCTCGCTGGGCATGCCCGGCTTCGCCGGCTTCATCGCGGAGTTCCTGGTGTTCCTGGGCGCCTGGAAGAGCGGCCACGTGGCCTGGGCGCTGGCGGGGATCCTGGGCGCCTGGATCACCGCCGTGTACGTGTTGCGCGCGGTCCGGGCGATCTTCTGGGGCCCCGGTCCCCCGTCGCACTACCACGAGCTCTCCGACGCCAAGGGCACGGAGTGGGTGGCGCTGGTGTTGCTCGGCACCTGCTTGATCGTGTTCGGTAGCTGGCCGCTCCTGGTGCTCGACCCCATCGACGTGGGCACGGCGCTGCACCTGCCGGCCGTGACCGGGGGTGCGCGGTGATGGCGCTGGCGATCCCCATCGGCGTGTGTGCGCTGGCGGTGCTGGTGCTGGTGGTGGACCTGGTCCCGGGCTCCGGCTCCCGGAGGGGCGCCGCCGCCGTGGCGGCCGCCGGGCTGTCGTTGTTGTTCGCGGGCAGTTGGCTGGTGCCCGAGGCCTCGGCCTTGTCGGGGGCCTTCAAGAACGACGCCTTCAGCACCTACGTTGCCCGGATGGTGCTCGGCGCCGGCGTGCTCGCCGCCCTGGGCATGATCGACCACGCGGAAACACGCTTCCCCCGCCGCCACGGCGAGTACCTGCTGCTGCTGCTGGCCAGCGTGTGCGGCATGACCCTGCTCGCGGGCGCGCGGGAGCTGGTCACGCTGGTGGTGGCCTTCGAGTTGATGGGCATCCCGCTCTACGCGATGGCGGCCCTGCACAAGACCACCCGGCTGGGCAACGAGGGGGCCATCAAGCTCTACGTCGCCGGCGCCATCAGCGCGGCGATCACCGCCTACGGGCTGTCGTTCGTCATCGGGGCCAGCGGCGAGACCGGCTTCGACGCGCTGCGGGCGGTGCGTACCCCGCTGGTGGGGCTGGGGGCGATGTTGATGCTCGCGGGCATGGCCTACAAGCTCGGTGCTGTCCCCTTCCACGGCTGGGTGGCCGACACCTACCAGGGGGCCCCGGCGCCCTTTGTCGCCTTCCTCAGCGTGGCCCCCAAGGTGGCGGGGCTCGCCGCACTGGCACGGCTGCTCTGGACCGCCTTCCCAGGGCTGTCGGCCCACTGGTCGCCCGTGCTGCTGGCCCTGGCGGTGCTCAGCATGGGGCTGGGCAACCTGCTCGCCATCCCCCAGGCCAACGTCCGCCGGCTCCTGGCCTACTCCGGCATCGGGCACATCGGCTTGTTGCTGCTCGCCGTGGTGATCGGGCACAAGGCCGGTATCGAGGCGATGGTTTTCTACCTGGCCACCTACGTTGCCGCCAACATGGGGGCGTTCTTCGTGGCCGAGGCGGTGGAGGCGTCGGGCACGGGCGCGCCTGCCGACGGTGAGATTGTTGCCTTCAACGGGCTGGCTCGTCGCAACCCGGGGCTGGCGCTGGCGATGTTGTTGTTCTTGCTGTCACTCGGCGGCATCCCCTTCGTCGCGGGCTTCTGGGGCAAGCTGGTGTTGTTCAAGAACCTGTGGCTGGCGGGTCACCCCTGGCTGGTCCTCGCCGGCGCCTTGCTCACGGTGGTGGGCCTGTTCTACTACCTGCGCGTGGGGCGGGCGATCTACATCGAGCCGCCTGCGGTGGCAGATCCCGTCCGGGTGGGCGCGGCCGTGCGGCTGGCCATCGTGCTGGCGGCGATCGTCACCGTGGGCATGGGCATCTACCCGCGGCCGTTCATCGAGGCGGCGGCGGAGGCGGGACAGGTCCTGCGGCGGTAGCCTCACTCCACGGTCATCAACTCGCTGTCAAGGTAGGCGTCGTAGGCGCCGTCGCCCGTGTGCTCCCGCAGCGCCCAGGCCGTCGCCCAGCGCTTGATCTCCTCCTGCGCGGTGGGCGTGTCGATGTAGCCCTCGGCGCTGCACTCCTCGCGGAGGTCGCCCAGGTCGCAGAGGTTGGAGAACACGAAGTGCCCGGCATCGGGCACCGTCGCCAGCGCCTTTCGCTCCGATACTCGCTCCCAGGCCGGCCGCGCCTCGGTGTCGGCCTCGCAGGTGTCGTCGAGGGCCCCCACCATCACCGCCACGTTCTCCACGCCGCCGAGGCCACCGTTGCCGAAGGTGTACCAGCCGCAAGGCGCGAGGCTGACGCCGCCGTAGGCGCGCGGGTCCGCCACCGGGGGCACCGTGCCCTCGGGCAACTCGTCGACGATGTCACACAGGTCGTAGCCGCCGTCGGCCTCACAGATGGCCGCCATCTCCTCGAAGTCGAGCACCCCCCCGGCCACCACCAGCGTCGTCCACGCCCCGAAGCTGTGCCCCATCGCGAGGTAACGATCCTCCACGTCGAAGCTCTGCATCGCCGCGTCGACCGAGCTGGCGATGTCGCCCGGGCGCTCCACCATCACCTGGGGCGTGAGGTCGTCGTCGATGTCGAAGAAGGTGTTGTACGTGTGGTCCGGCGCCACCACCACGAAGCCGTGCGACGCCAGCCACTCGGTGAGGAAAAAACTCTGGCTGCGGAATCCGGAGTAGCCGTGGGAGAAGGCCACGAGCGGGAAGGTGCCTTCAATCACCGGCGCGTCGCGGTGCGCCAGGCCGGTGAACACGAAGGGCTCGTAGGGGTCGGGATCCCCGTCCACGGTGGCGGGGTACCAGGCCTCGATGGTGAGCGTCTTGTCGCGACTGTCCGTGTAGGTGAGCGTGGTGACACCGACGCCGTAGGGGCCGTCCGCGCGGGGGTCGACGAACGCCGTCTCGGTGACGGTGGGGGCTGGGGTGCAGGCGAGGAGGAGGAGCACGGGGCGATCTAGCCCGGGCGCGAACGGTCGCCCCGGTGGCCGGCGAGGCTCCGCGCGAAACCAGCGGTGTCGGCCGCCCGGCGACGAACTCGCTGGTCGGCGGGGGCGGGTCGTTGTCTGGCGTGGGGCCCGGAGGCGGGGATCTCCAACCGGCGCGGACTTGCCGGGCGGCCCCGCAGCGGCCAGGTGGGCGCGGGCGCTGTCACCCCGCGCCCCACCGCCGGGGCAGGGCCAGTCTACCCGGCGGCGGCGCACCGCCCACGACGGTGGCGTCACGCGCCACGCGCCGGGATCACGCGGTCCTGGGCCACCGCGGACACCACCATCGCCTCGCTGGCAGCACCGGCGTTGGCCGGGCGTTTCGCGCTTGACGGCGTCGGGTAGTTAGCGGCCGTTGGGCGACCGCGGCGACAGTTCAGTCGGAAGCGACGGTCTTGCCCTGTGGGATCCAGCTGATCGCCCGCAGCCCCGCGAAGCCCGCGAAGTCCTTCAGGTTGTTGGTGACGAGCGGGAGGTCATGTCGCCGTGCGACGGCGGCCACGAGACCGTCGGCGAAGGGGACCGCCCAGCCAGAAGCTCGGAGTCGAGCCCGCTCCCTCGCGTGCCAGCGGGCCGCCGCCTCGTCGTAGGGGAGCACCTCGAGCGTCGGCAGCAGGGTGCCCAGCAGGTAGCTCTCGATCGCGTCGCGCTTCCTGCCGGCTGGCATGGCCTCCACGCCGTGCAGGACCTCGTGCCACGCGGGGGCCGCGGTAGCGAGGGCGTGACGATGCAGCTCGAACTGGTGCATGAACTTCGGGTCCGGCCGGGGCCTCGCGGGCTCGCTCAGCGCGTTGGCATCGAGCAAGAACCGGGCACTCACCAGGTCACCCGGGGCGGCGGGTCCTCGCCGCGCTCTGGATCGACGAGCGCGTCGATGTCGGCGTCGTCGAGCACGCCCTCGTGATCCCTTCGCCACTGCTGGTACGCCGCCCACAGGTCAGGGGCGGGCTGGCTCATCTGCTGGAATCTCGCCCGCGAGACCAACACCGCCACCGGCTCGCCCCGCCGCGTGATCTCGACGGGCTCGCCGTTCTCGACTGCGTGGATGACGGCGGGGAGCTGATTGCGGGCGCCGGCGATGGAATAGCGCTTGAGCATGGCGTTCCACGTGTACATCACGATAGCCACCTCAACCCGGATCGTAAACCCCCCGGGAAGGGCGGGAGGCCATGCCACGCCCGGATCTGTCTGGTTGCGAGCGGCTCCCGACGGTTGTACCCATTCGAGCCCAGTGGCTGCTAAGCAAAGACGACGGCGGACGCGCCGGGCCCGAGTCTTTGAGGGCATGGCGTGTCGCCAATATCGGGCGTCTTCGCCCGATATTGGCGCTCGACGGGGTCGGGTAATTATGCGGCGGGCGTGCGTCGGCGGCGGGCGCCTCGGCCTCCGGGCGACGCGCGTGTGCCCAGCGGCCTCTCATCGAGGAGCCGCTCCAACGCCGCCTCGGCCTGCGCCTGGGGGTACCGGGTTCGCATCGCCTCGAACTGCTGGCGCTGCCGCACGGCAAGCTCGGCCGCCGTGGCCTGCGTGAGCGCGTAGACAACGAAGTGGTTCAGCGAGACGCCCTCTTTCTCGGCGAGCGCTGCCATGGCGTCGTGGAGGGAGTCCGGGAGTCGAAGGGTCAGGCGGGCCATGGTCACTCCTTGGATTGCAGACGAGAGAGGAAACCGGTCGGGTCGAGGTAGTCGATCTTGAGGGTCGCGCACGGCTCCTCCAGGTCCCTGGCGTTGCGGCTTACGAGCGCAGCCTGTGCATTGAAGGCGCACTCCAGGACGAAGTCGTCATCCGGATCGGGCGAGGTCGGACGCAGGTTGAAGAAGATTGGCACGTACTCGGCGCGATCCAGCAGCGCCTGCAACGCGGCGGGTACGTCGAAGTGCCGGTTGAGCGGAAATCGACGGAGGAGCACCTCCTCGTATTCCAGCGCCAGTGCCGTGGACACGCACGGTTGGAAGCCACGATCGCGCCACGCCTCGACCACACCTCCGGATTCGCCGCGGAGCGTGAGCCCCTCGACGAGCACGTTGGTGTCGATCACCGCTCGCTGCATGACATCACTATAGCACCGCTGGCGGTGTCGTGAACCCCGCGTGGACGACGTGCCGGGCTCGACACGGCGGAGCTTCGAGCACGCCTGGCGCATAACGCCCACTCGACCCCGGACGCGCCGTGCGAAGCATGGCGTGTCGCCCGTATCGCCCGTCTTCGGGCGATACGGGCGCTCGACGGGGTCGGGTAGTTATCGGCCGAGGCCCGTAGCGCCGGCACCGCGGCGAGGGGTGTTGCCTTGCCCCGAAAGCGTGGGTATGATATCGGGGTGACGTGCCGCTCTCCGCCCCCGCTGCCTTCCTCGCTCGGCTGGATGCCGCGTTCGATCTCGATCAGGTGTTCGCGACGCACGCTGCCCGTGAGGCCGCGCTCGCGCAGTTCGGCTGGGACGAGGGTGACATGTTCGGCCTCCTGCGCGTGCTTGACGAGGACGAGTTCCTTCGCGTTGAGGAGAGCAGCGCCGAGGAGGGAGGGACCATCTGGGTCTTCGTGCCCACCACAGCGCAAGGTCGCATCTGGGTGCGCCTCTGCGAGCGCGCGGGCATCATCGTGATCAGCTTTCACCGTGGGTAAGCACATGTCCATCACCTGCCCCCCCTGCCCGTACTGCGGAGCCGAGACGCGCCTCATCCGCATCCCGACGCGCGTGAAACGCGGGGAGCGGGTGCTGTCGGTCCCGCTGGAGACGTTCGAGTGCAGGTCGACCTGCCGTTCC